>CANFUF010000154.1 GCA_947450095.1 Roseiflexaceae bacterium | reverse complement strand
TGTTCGGCAATGCTAACTAAGCTCCCTGTGATTGCGGCGCTGACCGCGCAAGATATTGTGGTGGCAAGTGAACCTACGTGGCTCCAGCAATGGCGCCAAGCGGCGTGGCAACATGTCAACGAAGGTGCAGCCCCGTTGTGGCGGCGTACCGATTTGACGGCATATGCCTTGGCCGATATGGAATTCAGCGCTACGACAAGTACATCCCAGCTTGGGAGTGCCATCCCGGATGGCGTGGTCGTGATGCCACTTAGTCAAGCAGTGCGTGAGCACGGCGATTTGGTCAAAGCCCATCTTGGTAGTGCCGTGGCGTTCAATGCCAGCAAATATGCCGCCTTGAATGCGGCGACGTGGCGCGATGGTTGGTTCGTCTATGTCCCCAAAAACCACGAAGCAAGTGTGCCATTACACCTACTCCAAGGGTTTGGTGCTGGTAATACATTGGTTGCACGGAACCTCGTGGTGCTCGAACGTGGCGCACAGTTGTCACTCATCGAGCAGTACGCCGGTGACGGTGGCCCGTTTGCAGTAGTGGCGAGTGAACTCATCCTCGGTGATGGGGCTACGCTCCAATACACCAGCATGCAGACTTGGGGCGCCAGCGTCCACCACATGGGGCACCAAGTCGCCAAAGTGGGCAATGATGCCACGATTGTCTGGACGGCAATCAATACTGGTGCTGCCCATCAACACATCGACGCCGAAACCAACTTGGTGGGCAATGGCTCACGGGTCAATTGGACGGCAGCTACGGTTGCCGGTGAAGGCCAACGCTTGTTGACGGCCCCGTGGTTGCGCCACGTTGGTCGGGCCACCGAAGCCCACATGGACTTCAAGACGGTGGTCAAAGGCAGCGGGTATGCCACATTTGACGGCATGATCAAAATCGAAGGTGGCAGCACCGACACGATTACGCGTCTCGAAGAACATGCCTTGCATTTGTCCCCCCAAGCACGAAGCGATTCTATTCCCGGACTCAAGATTGACACCAACAACGTGCAAAAAGCCGGCCATGCCTCGACCAGTGGCGAAGTCGATGATGAGCAGTTGTTTTATATGCAGGCTCGTGGTATTCCCAAATCCGATGCGGTTCATATGATTGTGATGGGCTTTTTTGAGTCTGTGCTCGATCGTATTCCGCTCGATACGTTGCGTGAGCAAGTCACGGCAGATATTTCTGCCCGGATCTAGTCACGCGGTAAAGGTACGCTCATGATCAAGGCGCCGTTTGATGTGGCTACCATTCGTAGTCAGTTTCCGATTTTGCAGTTGCCCAGTGAGCGCCCGGTGGCGTTTCTTGATAGTGCGTCATCGTCGCAAAAACCCGAAGCGGTGATTACGGCGTTGTCTGACTATTACCGCACCACCAACGCCAATGTGCATCGTGGCGTATACCAGTTGAGTGAACAAGCTACGTTCGAATTCGAACGGGCGCGGGGGCGGGTGGCGTTGTTTATCAACGCCACGCACCACCGCGAGGTGATTTTTACCCGCAATACCACCGAAGCAATTAATTTGGTGGCTCACGCCTGGGGCGGGAGTAATCTGCGGGCTGGTGATGTGGTTTTGCTGAGCCAAATGGAACATCACTCCAACATCGTGCCATGGCAACTCATTGCCCAACGCACTGGTGCCGTGCTCCGCGCCATCCCCATTGATTCCCAAGGGCGCTTGGTGTTGGACGACATCGACACGCTGCTCCAAGGGGTCAAAATCCTTGCCATCACCCATCAATCCAACGTACTCGGGACGATTAACCCAATCGCCGAGCTGACCCAAAAAGCGCATGCAGTAGGGGCGTTGGTGTTGGTTGATGGTGCCCAGAGTGTCCCACATATGCCGGTTGATGTGCAGGCTTTGGATATCGACTTTTTGGCGTTTAGTGGCCACAAAATGGTCGGCCCAACTGGCGTTGGCGTGCTGTGGGGACGCAAAGCCTTACTCGACGCCATGCCGCCCTTCCTCGGTGGTGGCTCGATGATCAAAACTGTGACCATCGAATCATCGACCTATGCCGATGTCCCAGCGCGCTTTGAAGCGGGTACGCCGATGATTGGCGAAGCCATCGCACTGGGTGCGGCGGTGACGTATCTGATGGACATTGGCATGGCCAATATTGCCGCTTACGAGCATCAGTTGAGTGCGTATCTGATCGAGCGCCTCGACGAAGTGCCCGAAGTGACGTGGTATGGCCCACCCGTAGGTGCTGACCGTGGTGCTATGGCGGCGTTTAGTATGACGGGTGTGCACCCCCATGACATCGCCCAAATCCTCGATGGCGAAGGTGTGGCGGTGCGGGCGGGGCATCATTGTACCCAACCGCTCCATGCGGCACTCGATGTGCCATCATCGGTACGAGCCTCGTGTTATCTGTATACCAACACCCATGACATCGACCGACTGGTGCGTGGGTTGAGCAAAGTGAAGCAATTGTTCGGCTAGAAATTAGGGGATACCTATGAGTGACATGTACCGTGATTTGATTCTTGAGCATCATCGTTATCCCCATAATTTTGGGACGCTCGATCCTCATGATGTCTCACAAGAAGAACATAATCCGCTGTGTGGCGACCGCATTCGCCTCGATTTGCGGATTGTCGACAACAAAATCGCAGAAGTCGCTTTCTCGGGCAAAGGGTGCGCCGTAAGTCAAGCCGCTGCCTCGATGCTCACCGATGAATTGATTGGTATGGACCTCGATCAAGTCCGGCAATACGGCAAAGCTGAATTGTTGGAGTTGATTGGATTGCCCCTCGACAAAAACCCGGTGCGCCTCAAATGTGCACTGTTGTCATTAAAAGCCCTCAAGGTAGGCGTCTATCGCTACCTCGGGCAACACATCGAAACGGATGATTTGGATTAAGATCAGGAAGGGACGTCAATGACTGTAGAAGCAAATGAGTTGTCGTTTGACTACTCGAAATACGGATTCCGCCAAGAAGAAAACTACGTCTTTAAGTCGGGCAAAGGCCTGAGCGAAGAAGTTGTACGTGAATTGTCGATGATGAAGGGCGAGCCTGAGTGGATGCTCAAGCGCCGCTTACAAGCCTTGGCGATTTTTTATAGCAAACCGACACCAATCGATGGTGCCTGGGGTAACCCCGATTTGCTCGACCTCAACTACGACGACATCCACTACTTTGTGCGGGCGGGTGACAAACCGGCGACCGACTGGGATGCCGTGCCCGACGAAATCAAAAACACCTTTGAGCGCTTGGGAATCCCCGAAGCCGAACGCAAGTTCCTGGCCGGTGTCGGTGCCCAATACGAATCAGAAGTGGTCTATCATTCGCTCCGCGAAGAATGGTCAAAGTTGGGGGTCATCTTCCTCGACACCGACACAGCCCTCAAAGAGCAACCCGAAATGTTCAAACAATATTTCGGTACCATCATCCCTTCGGCAGACAACAAATACGCAGCCTTGAATACGGCGGTATGGTCGGGCGGGTCGTTTGTGTATGTTCCCAAAGGAGTACACGTCGACATTCCTTTGCAGGCTTACTTCCGTATCAATGCCGAAAACATGGGGCAATTTGAGCGCACCTTGATTATCATCGACGAAGGCGCGTCAGCGCACTACATCGAAGGGTGCACGGCGCCACAATACTCCACCAATTCGTTGCATTCGGCCGTGGTTGAGATTGTGGTCAAAAAGGGCGGCAAGTTCCGCTATACCACCATCCAAAACTGGGCCAACAATATTTTCAACCTGGTGACCAAGCGGGCCGTGGCCTACGAAGACGCCAGCATGGAATGGGTCGATGGTAACATCGGTTCACGCTTGACCATGAAGTACCCTTCAGTCTATTTGATGGGTCGCGGCGCCCGTGGTGAAGTGTTGTCGGTGGCATATGCCGGCAAAGGCCAACACCAAGACGCCGGTGCCAAAATGGTGCACAACGCACCTGACACCACCAGCGTCATCACCAATAAGTCAGTCTCAAAGGGCGGCGGCAAAACCACCTATCGTGGTTTGGTCAAGGTGCACCCAGGTGCTACTGGCGCCAAAATCAACGTGAATTGTGATGCCTTGATCCTCGACAACAAGTCGAAATCAGACACTATCCCCTATATCGAAGTCGAAGAAGCCAAAGTCACCTTGGCACATGAGGCCACGGTGGGGCGGATTGGTGAAGAGCAACTCTTTTATCTGATGAGCCGCGGTATTTCACAAGCCGAAGCAATGTCGATGATTGTGTTGGGCTTCATGGAGCCGTTTACACGCGAATTGCCGATGGAATACGCCGTCGAGCTTAATCGTCTCATCCAACTCGAAATGGAAGGGTCGGTCGGGTAATCATATCCCCATGAAATCCCCCCGACTCATCCGCAAGGTGAGGCGGGGGGATTTCGTGCTGTAGAGCCACAGCAGGCTGTGGCTCCCCATAGCCGTAGCAGGCTGCGACTGTACTAGGATAGAATGGTATTATAGGAAGTGGAGGGGCTGAGATGAATGAATTTATGGTTGTGGCCGAGGTGACCCAATTGCCAGTCGGTGCCACGTTGGCGGTGAAATATGGCGATCAAGAAGTTGGTTTGTTTAATGTACGGGGGACGATTTATGCGATAGGCAACGTCTGTACCCACGCCTATGCCCAACTTCATGATGGCTATGTCGACGACGATGATTGTACGGTTGATTGTCCGCTCCACGGGGCACGCTTTTCGTTGAAAACCGGCGATTATTTCACGTTGCCGGCGGTGCGCAATGTGGCCACGTATCACGTGCAAATCGACGGCACCCAGATTTCGATTGCACCGGCCAGCTAAGATGGTGGTGATACAGCGCCACTTCGAATCCCAAATTGCCGCCTGGGCGCAACGTGCCTACCCGAACGAAGCAGTGGGGTTGCTGGTAGGGCGGCGGCTGGGGGATGACTGGGACGTCCATAGGTTGGTGCCGGCCGCCAATCTAGCCACCACGCCGGCCACGCAGTTTGTGCTTGATCCGACGGCGTGGTTTGACGCCGAACAGATCGCAGTGCAGGCGGGCATGGCGATTGTGGGTATCATCCATAGTCACCCAGACGCGCCGGCACGACCCTCGGTGCACGATAGTGCAAGTGGCGATTCACTGGGGCGCGACCTCGTTTTTTTAATAAGTACAATCACCAAAAACGGCATGCGTGACCTGACTGCCTGGCAGTGGGATGGCCGAGAATATCAAGAAATAATCGTGCAATGGAATTAACACGCCACGAACAACAACGCTATGCCCGACATATTAGCCTGCCCGAAGTAGGGGTGGCTGGGCAATTGCGCCTCAAAAACGCCCGGGTGTTGATTGTGGGTGCGGGAGGCTTGGGGTCACCGGTGGCGCTGTATTTGGCGGCGGCGGGGGTTGGGCATATCGGGATTATCGATGACGATGTGGTTGATTTGACCAACCTGCAACGCCAAATCATCCATGCTGATGCGGCAATTGGCCAACCCAAAGTGGACTCGGCCCAGGCCCGCATGCAGGGACTCAATCCATGCATTGCAGTGACGCCGTATGGGTATCGCCTGACGGCGGCCAATGTGTTGGCGATTGTGGGGCAATATGATGTGGTGGTGGATGCGACTGACTCGTTTGCGACGCGCTATATCGTCAATGATGCCTGTGTGATGTTGCAAAAACCATTGGTGTACGGGGCGATTTTTCGCTTTGAAGGCCAAGCGACCGTATTTGCGCCGCATCTGGGTGGGCCGTGTTACCGCTGTCTGTTCCCCGACCCACCCCCGGCCGAATTGGCGCCCAATTGCGCTGAAGCGGGGGTGTTTGGGGTGTTGCCGGGGGTGGTGGGGAGCGTGCAAGCCACCGAAGCGCTCAAGCTCATCCTCGGCATAGGTACATCATTGTGTGGGCGGTTGTGGCTGTATGATGCGCTAAATATGCAGGTTGATACTTGGCAAATCGCCGCCAATCCGGCTTGTCCGCGCTGTGGTACGCACCCCACCTTGACTGAAATTGTCGATGTCGAGGCCTTGTGCGCGCCGGCGCTGCGTGCCGACGAATGGAGCGCTCGCCAAGTCCAAGAACGTCTCACTCAATCACCGGCCCCGTTTGTGTTGGATGTGCGTGAGCCTCACGAATACGCCGTAAGTCATCTGGCTGGGGCGGTGCGGATAGGGGTGGATGAGGTGGCATCACGGGTCGAAGAATTACGTGCGGTCGGGCCGGTGATTGTCTATTGTCGCAGTGGTATGCGGAGCGCCCGCGCCCGAGATGTGTTGCGCAATCACGGGATTGCGGCGGTGAGTTTGGCCGGGGGCTTGTTGGCGTGGCGTCGCGATATTGACCCGCAATTGCCGGTGGCATAAAGAAAAGAGATTTGTATGGATGCAACCCAATTTCGCCAAATCCCTACCCTAGCGCCGCAGTGGTCGGCCGCGGTGCGGGCCTTGTGGTACGAGGCGCAGGGGGATTGGACGACGGCGCACGATCAAGTCCAAGACGACAACAGTGCTGATGGGGCCTGGGTGCATGCCTATTTGCACCGCGTCGAGGGCGACCAATTCAACGCGGCCTATTGGTATCGTCGGGCGGGGCGGGCAGTGCCGGCCAAAAACCTTGCGCTTCGTGATGAATGGACGCAATTGGTACAGGCCTTGGTAAAGGAGTAAATCGATGCGGATTGCCGAAATCATTGAATCAAGTACGCAGTCGTTTGTGGCGGGGAGCTATGAATTATTGGCGGCACCGGCGTTTGGGGCATTGGTGCAGGCCCATACCCTCGATCCGCAGGTGCAGGTGTATGCGGTGGTGTATGACATCCGTACGGTGAGTCGTGAGCCGGGTGGGCGGGCGGTGGTACGGGGCAAAAGTTATACGGGGCAAGAATTATTTAACGACGAAATTTATCGCGCCCATCCCGATTTATCAGAAGTGCTTCAGACCGAATTTGCGGCGTGGGTAGTGGGCTACCGCCGTGACACGACGGTATATCACCGCATCCCGGCGGCGCCACCGCCGGTGCACTATAGCGTGGAAGTGTGTGACGATGCGACGTTGCGTCAATTTGGTACGCAGAGTGGTTATGCCCGGATGTTGCTCCAGGCCAGTCAGGTGCCTAGTGATGAATTGTTGGCAGCGTTGATTCGGGCGATTGCGGTGGCCTATGCGCCAAATGAGCGTGAATATCTGGTGCGGGTGGGGCGCGAATTGGCGTTGCTGTTGCGTGATGATTTTGAACGCTTGCGCCAAATCTTGGCACGTCTGACGCCATAGCCGGTGCCTTTGGTTGCGTCGTGACCCTTGCCTGTGCTATCATAGGTAATAACGGATAAGGGGGACGTGGCGAAATGGCAGACGCGCAAGTCTTAGGAACTTGTGGAGCAATCCGTGAGGGTTCGACTCCCTCCGTCCCCACCAACACCCGAGCGCAGTACCGCGTGGTACTGCGCTTTTTACATTCGTTTTTACCAGAAGGATATGACCATGCATTCCGATTTAATTAGCAAAATCGAAAAAGCCCGCCACTACGCTCAACAACCCGAACGCATCGCCATC
>CANFUF010000153.1 GCA_947450095.1 Roseiflexaceae bacterium | reverse complement strand
GCATATCTTCTTGTTTGATATATGACCAATTGTTATTGTTTGTCACACAGGTCGAATCGGTGTTTTCAAACGAGGTATTGACCAGCGAGCGTACTCCAGCGATGCTGTTGTTAATTGTCGGGTTGCCGGTGGTGGGAATGATGCCCGGCTCAAAGGTACGTGATGGCGTCCGGCTCGACGTCAGGGTTTTGGATGGAGTATAGGTGAGCGTTGGTGATGGGGTAGCTGTGGCCGTATTCGTTGGCGTGGCGGTGGGCTCGAGATTGGTTATGGTATACACTGCGCCGTCACTCTTGAAGGAATTATCACAGGTAGGATCGCCCAATACCCAGTTGAGTGAGGCTCCGTCTTGGCCGGGGCTACTAATATTGAACCAGGCCCATTCTGTGCCTTCAGCTACTTGGTCGTAGATGTAATTGACGGGGATGGTCAAACCACCTTGGTTGCTCCCGGCCACCATGCCACCATCGTAGTAGCCTGGGGGCACGGTAATAATCCATGAATTGGTGCCCACGGTATGGGTGATAGTAGCGGTACCATTGGCTCCTGCCGAAATTTCACCAATGGTGAAATCGCTGTCTGGTACCGCATTGCCGTTGTCGAGATTGAGGACTAGTTGCGTGCCGGCAGAGATTTTGCCGTTGATACGGATATTGAGTGGGGCTGGTGCCGGGCTATTCCCCTCTACGCCAGTGCGGTCGCGGCTCGTCCCCATGTCGATGACCGGTTTGAGATCAATGTTGATGTTGTCCAACATATTCCCAGCTGATCCAGTGGGTGTAATTCCATAAAAGCCGAGATTACGAATACCACCAAAGTCGGCAGGAATGGTATGCGTCCCAGAATATTTAACCCAATTTGCATAGGGTGATGCATACATGGTTGATGCCGCATTGACGGTGCCATCATATGATATAAAAGTGGTTGATCCTAATGTCTGCACTGCCGCACCATTGGTCGTTGATCCACGAATGACTTGACGTGAATAACTATCAGCTGCGCGTGAACCACTTATTAATCCGGTGGGAATACCAAAACGAAATTCGATGACATCGGTTGTGGATAAATTCCGTGTATGGTGATAAAACTGAAAATCAAACGTTTCACCTCCAACCATACAAATGGGCTGATACGCCATTGATGATTGCCAGGCATTAAGCTCGATGAAATAATTACCATTAGGTGGTTTTGCATAGGTCCCATCTAACGAAGGGTAATTCATTGGTAAGCCATTGAGTAATCCCCATAATTCAAATGGACGACAATTATATCCTGGTTGTATCGGATGAGAAGTAAACCATCCGTTTGCTTGACTTTCACAAGGGAACCCGGTGATTGTTCCTGATTCAAACGACGGATTGGCAATAATCCGTACGCCACCGATAGCATTATTGATGGTCGGATTATTGGTGGTGGGAATGATGCCCGACTCAAAGGTACGTGACGGCGTTTTGGTAATCGTAAAGGTCTTGGATGCTGTCGGTGTTTTCGTCATCGTACTCGTATCGGTGGCAGTACTCGTATCGGTGGCAGTACTCGTATCGGTGGCAGTACTCGTATTGGTATTGGTGGCAGTTGATGTGTTGGTGCTCGTCGCCGTGTTACTGGCAGTCATCGTACTCGTCGCGGTACGGGTGATTGTAGCGGTATTGGTACTCGTCGCAGTGCGCGTCGCTGTCGCAGTATTGGTATTGGTCGCCGTGTTGCTGGCAGTCATCGTACTGGTTGCAGTGCGGGTGATTGTTGCCGTATTGGTACTAGTAGCGGTGCGCGTTGCTGTTGCCGTACGGGTGATTGTTGCCGTATTGGTATTAGTTGCCGTATTGGTATTGGTTGCCGTATTGGTAGCTGTCTTCGAACTCGTTGGCGTGTTGGAATTGGTTGGGGTATTTGATTTAGTTGGGGTATTTGACTTGGTTGGCGTATTGGTATTCGTTTTGGTAGGGGTATTCGTTTTGGTAGGGGTAGGGGTATTAGTAATGGTATTCGTTTTGGTAGGGGTAGGGGTATTAGTAATGGTATTCGTTTTGGTAGGAGTATTCGTTTTGGTAGGAGTATTCGTTTTGGTGGCGGTATTGGTACGCGTCCGTGTTGTGAAAGAATTCGTACAACCGTTTTCACCACTGACGATGCCATTGGGACAAATGGTATTTGACCAGTAAGTGTTGCTTTGTATGACACCAGTCATATTGGCATCAGTTAGATTGGCGTTGCTCAAATTGGTGTTGGTCAGATTAGCGTTGGTTAGATCGGCACCGGTTAAATTGGCTTCGACAAGATTTGCAAAATAAAGTGTGGTACCCGTCAGATTTGCGCCAACTAATTGGATTTGTGAGCCATACAGGCGGGTTAGATTTGCGTTGGTCAGATTTGCACCTGTCAGATTGGCACCGATAATATTGGCACTTGAAAGGTTGGCATTCGAAAGATCAGCACCAGATAGATCGACACCAATGAGATTCATATTACTGAAGTTACAACCACGTAATAGCACTCCTGGACCGCGTTGCGTACAATCATCTGTGGTGTTTGTCGCTGTGGAACTTGCGGTCGGTGTTTTGGTCGCAGTGCCTGATGCCGTGGGTGTCCGCGTCGCAATGAAATCCGCACACCCATTGCTATTGCTCGTGGCACCATTCGGACAGATGGTGTTTGACCATGTGACGCCCGTAAATATGGTGCCATTAATATTTGCATCAGTCAGATTCGCACCAGTCAAATCAGCGCCGGTGAAATCAGTATTTGTCAGGTCTGTGCCAGTCAAATTGGCGCCAGTCAAATTGGCGCCAGTCAAATTGGTACTGGTCAAATTAGCATGATAAAGGTCTTCATTGGATAAATCAGCATGTGATAGATCACAATAACTCAAATCGACATAAGAATCGCGTTGACTACAATCAGTGTTTGCTGGCTCAACAATATAACGATAGGCTAATGGTAATTTGAATGCACTGCGTGTGGGTGTCGCTGCCTTGGTGTTTTTTGTCGTTGTATTCGTGCGGTATTTCGCTTCTGTGCGGGTGTTCTGATTCGCATAGGTATGCGTGATGTCCATTGGGATATTTGCGTAAATAAGCAATAGGAAAATAAACAATAGTCCTACTTTAGTAAAAACCGTATTCGTATAACGCATACATAATCCTACTTCTGAAACAAATGGGGTATAGTTAATTGCACTTATTCTACCGTAAATTTGCAATAAAATGTATATAAAAAATTAATTAAATTGACTATTTATTAATTTTTTAGGAAATTGCAAATACTTTTGATAGAGAAAATCAAGATGAATCACCGCAACATGCCGAACTAGATCAGATTTTCAGTACACAGGTCGTTGTTGAGTACTAGGCATCACATGATAGTAGTCTTGGATTGGTACTATTGTGCAATGGGAGCGACATGTGTATCCATTACCCAATCCGTAATGTTGCTGGTGGTGGCGCAAAAAAGTGAATCCTGCTACGTGTCCACGTCGCAGGATTCATATACTGAAATATGTTTACTAACAGTGATGATGATTGTGGTAGTCATGTCAATGCTGGGCTTGCCCTCGGCTGCTATTCCAACCAAGCTTCGTCGTCAGCCAATAACGCCTCAATAACTGCCACGCTTATCATACTTTCTTGGTTGTACTGCGAGATTTGTATGCCTTAGGCGGAATCACCACCCCAGCCGCCACCGCTGTCACCACCACCACCCCAATCGCCACCGCCACCACCCCAACCACCACCACTGTCGTTATTGTCGTTACCCCAACCACCACCACCACTATCGTTATTATTGTTACCCCAATCAAACCAACCCCCATCGGTATTGTTGTTGTCGTTCCCATTGTCGGGAATGCCGTCATTGTTACTATCAATAACGGTATCATGGTTGTTGATATGGTGGTGATGCTGATCGTTATTCCCCCAACTTCCGAACAACCACCCCAGTCCCATGCCACCGAGGAATGAATCGGTGTTATTGCCCCAGTTATTTTGGTTGTTCCAGCCTTGATTGCCATAGTTATGATTGCCCCAATTATTGCCACCACTACGACTACGTTTGAATAGTCCCCGAATCACCGCCAATGCGATCCAAATGAGAATAGCTACACCAAAACACGAAATAAGACTGCTCATTGGAATCCTTTACAATACGAATTTGGTTGTCCATAATACTGCATGGTGTGTGTTTTTGTTGCAAAAAACCTCGCATGTACGTAATACGCGCGATGAGGTTTTGTTGATAGATAATTTAGGTAGTGCTACGCCGAAATGATTACTCAGCGGGGAATGTCGTTTCCCCGAGTATCGGCAAGATGCGTAATCCCCGGCGCCAATCATTCGCCGCCATTGCTTTGCCACCGGCTGGTTGGACCTGCTGTAACAACAACGCGCCATGACCACATACCACAGAGACACCGTCTGCGCCATCAACCACGCTACCAGGGGAATGTAGGCCATTGACATGGGTGAGACAAGCCTGCAAAATCCGCAGTGGTTGACCGAGGGCGGTGGTATGCGTGCCTGGCCACGGGTCATAGGCCCGGATCATGCGTTCGATGTGGGTGGCAGGTTGCTGCCAATCGATACGCCCATCGTCACGACTGAGCAACCCGATGTAGCTAGCCTGACTGTCGTCTTGGGGCGTCGGTGTGAGTGTGCCCTCTACATAAGGCATCATGACCGCACATAGCATTTGGGCACCCACATGAAACAACTCCTCGGTCAATGCGCCCGCCCGCGCATCGCTGGGCATGGGGCGGCGGTGTTGGGCGAGGATGGGGCCGGCGTCCATCTTGCTGCCGAGACACATCACCGAGACGCCGACGTCGTCATCGCCAGCCAGGATGGCACTGGTCACCGGGGCAGGACCGCGGTGCAATGGCAACAACGAAGGGTGGATATTGAGGTAGCCGTGGCGGGGGATGGCCAGGACGTTTTTGCGCAAAATCTCGCCATACGCCGCGACCACCCCCATGTCGGGGTTGAGGGCGGCGATTTGGGCGACTACTGCGTCGTCTTTGAGGGTTTCGGGTTGCAAAATAGTCGCAATGCCGAGGGCTTGTGCCATGACTTTGACGGGTGGCGGCGTGAGTTGGCGCCCACGCCCACTGGGACGGTCGGGCTGCGTAATCACCGCCACAATCTCGATATTTGGCATCTGTGCCAAAGCGGCTAGTGGGATGGTGGCAAGGTGAGGGGTGCCGAGGTAAATAATCCGCATGGAACACCTTTTGGTTGTGTGATTATTGTGATTATAACTAATAGAAAACACATCCGTGTGCTCTGCGTCCTCTGTGCGAGACAATGAACATGTGCCCTATGCGAAATAAATAATAATCCTACTTACGGTTGACTAGTACAATCCCCCCCAAAATAAAGGCTCCGCCAATCAATTGGCTGGCACGAATCGGCTCACCCAGCAACGGTACCGCCAACAAGGCTGCGAGTACCACTTGCCCGAGTAACATCACCGAGGTAATCGGCGCTGGTAAATGGCCGAGGGCGTAGTTAATAGCTATCCAGCCGATGGTTTGCGTAAAAATTCCGAGGAACAAAATAAACATCCACGAGCGTAAATCAAAACCCCACAGCGGCGTACCCAGCCACAATGCAATCGGATAAATCGCGATGCTGGCAATCGCCAATGACCACACCATAAAAGTGATGGTGTCGGTGCCGCCCCGGGCTTGGCGGGTGCTCAAAATATACCCTGCATAACAAAAACTCGCCCCTGCCGCCAGTGATAAACCAAACAAATCGTTGGGGCTGAGGCGCAAGGCGCCACTGGCCACCACCACCATGCCGACCATGGCAATGGCGAGGCCAATCCAATAGTTGCGGGTCAGCTTTTCTTTGAACAATAGCATCGAGGCCAGCCCCACCCACAGTGGCGCACTATTGGCCATCAACGAGGCACTCGCAGCCGGTGCGCGCATCAAACCTTCGTTCCACAGCACCAAGTCAATCGCAAAAAAGAGTCCACCCGCGATGATTGCCCAGCGGGTCTTGCCCGTTGGCACACTGGTTGGTTTTCGCCAAAAAAAGATCGGTAATAGGGATAAAAATCCGATAAAAACTCGATAAAAAGCTGACGACGTCCCTGGCACGCCAGCCATCTTGACAACAATAGGTGACGTACTAATAATCATCGCGCCGGCGATAAGCGCAAACCAAGCCTTGCGGGTCGTCGTCATGAAAAACCTCTTGAATAAAATGAAGTCGGAAGCATGAAGTGATGTCGGACGTCAATGAGTAAGGGCGATTAATCCACGGCGCTTGCCATGCATTGTGACAACAAGTAGCGGTGATGGCGCCGTGGAAAATCGCCCGTGTAGCTCCCGCCGAGGGATGTGACGTCGGACGTCAATGAGTAAGGGCGATTAATCCACGGTGCTTGCCATGCATTGTAACAACAAGTAGCGGTGATGGCGCCGTGGAAAATCGCCCGTGTAGCTCCCGCCGAGAGAAGTGATGTCGGACGTCAATGAGTAAGGGCGATTAATCCACGGCGCTTGCCATGCATTGTGACAACAAGTAGCGGTGATGGCGCCGTGGAAAATCGCCCATAAATAGACGTCATCGCCGTGGAAAATCGCCCATAAATAGACGTCATGGCGCCGTGGAAAATCGCCCGTGCGCCTCCGTGTGCGCGGTGTGCGCTGTGCCCTCTACGTCCTCTGTGCGAGATAAACGAGATACTCTGTGCGATAATGGGTGTTGGACCTTGTCTATTGTATGCCCAAATGGTGCGGTATGTATTGTGACTATCACACGTGTATACGCCAGAAAGCGTGTTGACCATGCATCATGTCATTGTTGCGTTATTGCCAATTGCAGGTATGTTGATTGCCGCCAAAATCGCCGGCGTGTTGAGTATGCGCATCGGTATGCCATCGGTGTTTGGTGAATTATTGATTGGCTTGATTCTTGGCCCCGCACTGCTTGGTTGGATTACCCCCAACGAGACTACTGCCGTAATGGCCGAAATCGGGGTGGTGCTACTGATGTTTATGGCAGGCATGGAAACTGACATGGTGGCGATGCGCTATGTTGGTCGTCCTGCGTTTTTGGCTGTCTTAGGCGGGGTGCTTTTGCCTCTCGTTGGTGGCAGTGTGGCCATGCAAGTATTTGGCTTCGATTGGCAGACCGGAGCATTGGTTGGGGCCGTGTTGATGGCCACGAGTGTTAGTATTTCGGCGCAAACACTGCGTGAACTCGGGCAAATGCGTACCCAAATCGGTAGCGTCATCCTCGGTGCCGCTATCATCGATGATGTCCTCGGTGTGTTGATTTTTGCGGTGGTCATCAATCTGATTACGGGGGTGGGTGATTTGGGGATGACCCTGCTCAAAATGACCCTCTTTTTCCCAATTGCCTGGTTTGTTGGTGACCGGCTGTTGCCTTTACTTGTACGTTTGGAAAAGCGCCTGCCGCAACGCGAGGCAGCCCTGACTGTGTTGATGGCGCTGGTATTGTTGTATGCCTGGGCGGCCGAGTCATTGGGGAGTGTGGCGGCAATTACTGGCGCCTATCTGTTGGGGATTTTG
>CANFUF010000152.1 GCA_947450095.1 Roseiflexaceae bacterium | reverse complement strand
GCATTTTGCTGATTGCTGTGCGCCGAAGAATGCCTGCCCATGCGCTACGCACTTCCGACTTTACTTCACTCTTCCGACTTCACGCTTTCTACTTCGTATGTCTCGCACAGCGGGCGCAGAGGCATTTTGCTGATTGCTGTGCGCCGAAGAATGCCTGTCCATGCGCTACGTACTTCCGACTTTACTTCATGCTTCCGACTTCACACTTCCGACTTTATATGGCGCGCTGCACGGAGATTCCACGCTACGGTTGCTGTGGCAACCTGCATGGAATGACGCTGGAGTGTGAAGACACAGGGCACCGCCCCCAACGTCATTGCATGGCGCCAACGGCGCAGTGCAATCGTGGGAACCGCCCCCAACGTCATTGCATGGCGCCAATGGCGCAGTGCAATCTCCGAGTGGTAGCATAGATACCAATGACGATTGTCTCACGCGGAGGCACGGAGACGCGGAGGCATACTGTATTTTCCATTTTCCATACTGCATTTTCCATACTGCATTTTCCATTTTCCATACTGCATTTTCCATACTGCATTTTCCATACTGCATTTTCCATACTGCATTTTCCATACTGCATTTTCCATACTGCATTTTCCATACTGCATTTTCCATACTGCATTTTCCATTTTCCATTTTCCATTTTCCATTCGATACCGGTATACACTAGTGATAAAATAGCCCTAGAAGATTTATTTTTTATAATGAGCGTCTGCCAATGAATACACTTACCCAGCTGCTCCAACAATTCATCGCATGGCTCACCGGCGTTTGGACGTTGTTGATAGGTGTGGCAATGCCGCTTTGGCAACGCATCCCGTACCACACTATAATTGCGACCACATTCTCTGCGTGGTACGCCCAAGGGTTTCTCACGGTGGCGGTGGCTGTGATTGTGGTGGTTATGATCATTCGCTGGGTATGGGTCAGCCTTTATAACGTAGTACAACGCACCCATTATGACAAAGCCGCACAGTGGTACCTGGCGATTACGGCGTTGATTCGCCACGAACGCGAGCTTACTCAGCACGGCATGGTGCCGATTCATCAGGCGCGGCGCCGCATGAAAGATTATTTTTATACGTATCAATTGGTGCTGATTGCCGATGTGACGGTGCGCCACGACATCCGTGAATTAGTCCATGTGGTCGATGACGACGCTGCAGGTTTTGAAAAAAAAGTGGTATTAAAACACATTTATCAGCTTCATACGTTTGCAGAACAACAGCTCCGTGCCTACCCCCGCCCGATTCGTCTGCTTTATTGGCTGATGGCAGGGGCATGGCAACGCCTCCCGTATTGATGCAATACGAGAGGCGTGGAGGGTGGCTGATTTAGCGAATCCGTAATACGACGCCGTACATGCCGATTTGCTTGGCGGGCATATCCACTACCAACGCATCGGCATGCTGGTGCCACGTGACGGCATAGTCATGGCCAATCAGCTCGACGCTGGTGATACCTGGCCGGCGACCGCTGGCGCTACCCAGTGCGGGGATGCGGGCGTGGGTGCCTGGCCAGGCCATCACAATCGCATACAACGTATCACCTCGGGTGGTAAAGCGCACATCTTGGCCGGTAAAGTCACTGCGATTAGTGTCACTAAAAGCGCCATCGGCGACTTGGGTGGGGCCTTCGCCATAGATTTGCCACGGGGTAGTGGCATAGATGGCTTCACCGTTGATGCGTAGCCAGGCGCCGATTTCGTGCAACAAATAGACTTCGTGGTCGGGGATGGTGCCGTCGGCTTTGGGGCCAATGTTGAGCAACAAAGCGCCGTTTTTGCTGACCACATCGATGAGATCGCCGATGAGGTTAGCCGGGGTTTTGTAGTCTTGGGCGTCAGTATAGCCCCACGAATTTTTGGCAACGGAGGTATCGTTTTGCCAGAAATGGGGGTAAATGTCGGTGACTTGGCCGCGCTCGATGTCAAACACCGCACTGCCTTGGGCAAATGCCTCGTATTTGTAGTTGACGGCCACCCCTTTGTGCCATTGGGCTGCGCGATTATAGTAGTAGGCGGCGAATTGTTGTAACGCTGGCTCCCACGCTTTGTGTTGAATCCACCAGTCAAACCAAAAGAGCTGTGGTTGGTATTTGTCGATCAGCTCGATGTTGCGCGCCATCCAGTCATCGATAAAGGCTTCATCGGGGCGTTCGGGAGAATCGAGATTGTGCCAATCGGGGGGTGACACGGCTGCCGGCCCATATAAATCTTCGTACTCAGGATTGTTGACGTCGCTGTCAAACAATTTGCCTTTTTCAAAGAAAAAATAGTGCTCGGCGCGGTGACTCGACAACCCAAAGACCATATTGTGCCGCCGGATGGCCTGGGCTAATTCACCGATGATGTCGCGTTTTGGCCCCATCTGGACGGCATTCCAGCGATTGAGTGCTGTTTCGTACATTGCAAAGCCGTCGTGATGCTCGGCAACCGGCACCACAAAGCGCGCACCAGCAATGGCGAATAATTCGGCCCATTGGTTGGCATCAAACTGTTCGGCTTTGAACATTGGGATGAAGTCTTTGTAGCCGAATTGGCTTTGCGGGCCGTAGGTGGCCACGTGATGGGCAAACTCTTTGCTGCCCGGGGTATACATGTTGCGGGGGTACCATTCACTGCCAAAGGCGGGGACGCAATATGGTCCCCAGTGGATAAAGATACCGAATTTGCCTTCGCGATACCAGGCCGGGACTTGGTACTGTTGCAATGATTCCCAATTAGGGGCAAATGGTCCAGTGGGGATTGTCATAGGTGCCTCTTTGCGCGTTATACCACGACGGTGTGGTGATTACTTGACGTCGAGCAAGATGCGTGATGCCTTGAGTGCGCTGGCGACATCGCCGCGTGGTAAGTATTCGTGACCCACAAAGCCGTCGTAGCCGGTATCTGATATGGCGCGCATCAGCGGTGGGTGGTAGATTTCTTGGGTCTCGTCGGGGTCAAAGCGGCCAGGATTGCCGGCGATGTGATAATGCCCGAAGTATTGGTGGTTTTGTTGGACAGTGCGAATCAAATCGCCTTCCATGATTTGCATGTGGTAGGCATCGTAGAGCAATTTGATGCGGGGGGAATTCACCGGTGCCACACAGGCTACCCCAAACGGAGTGCGGTCGCACTGGTAATCGTGGTGGTCGACTTTGCTGTTGAGCAATTCGAGCACAATATTGACGCCCGCTTGCTCGGCAAGGGTGGCGATTTTGGATAGCCCCTCGATGATGACGGGCAAGCTTTCGAGGTCACTACGGCCGGCGCGATTGCCGCTAAAGCAGATTAGGGTAGGGATATTCCACTTGACGGCTTTTTCGAGTTGGGCGGTGGTTTCGGCGATGATACGGGCGTGTTGGCTCCGGTCGTTGAGCCCTGATTCGATGGTGCCGTGGGCTTGGGTCGAGACCATGGTGAGGCCTCGTTGCTTGACTTCGCCCCAATATTGCTCGGGTACCATTTCGACTCCTTCAAAGCCGGCGTTTTGACCAGCATCGAGGATCTGCATGTCACTCAGTCCACGATTGGTGAGACACCACCATACAAATGCGTGCTTAACCATGGCATCGTTGCCTTTCTGATGATTTGATTGCGTGATTAGGACACTGCTATCATACCATTTGAAGGAGGAAGTATAAAGTCGGAAGCAGGAAGTATCCCTACCCCAACGTCATTCCATGCCGGTTGCCGTGGCAAACGCAACGTGGAATCTCCGTGGCATGCCACCGCACAATACTAGGGGCACCATGAAATGACGTCGTACAAAAACGTAAGGGCGATTACGCTACGGCGCAACTGCATCGATTGCAGTCACGGGGCCACATCTGTGAGCCGTAGCAATCGCCCGTGCCCGTGGCACCGCAGGCCACACGCCCGTGAAAATGATAACTGTATCATGAATTGTTAGTATACTTGTACGATAATGATGCAAAAAAATTGGATTATTTATACAATGAAATGAACATCGTTTTTCTTGACTTTTCGAAAGTAATCCACTACAGTAAATACACATTACTGTTTGCGCGATAATTGCGTCATAAAACCATTGCCAAACAGTGTTTGGGAACTACAGATTTTTTGGTTGCAGAAAAGGGAGCACAAAATGAAACGTGCAAGTCTACTCATCGTGTTGGTCATGCTGGCAAGCATGATGGCTGCCTGTGGCAGTTTGGCAGCAGTTGGCGGTGGTACCACCATCAAAATCGTGTCATCATTGCCCCGCACCGGTTCATCCAAAGGGCAGAGCGATTCGATCGTCAATGCCATCAAACAACGCCTCGAAGAAGCACAGTACAAAGCCTGTGACGGCAAGATTACCCTGAGCTACGAAGACATGGACGACGCCACTGCCGCCGCCGGTAAGTGGGACGCCGCCCAAGAAGCTTCGAACGCCAACAAAGCCGCCGGCGATGCTGACGTGATGGTATACCTCGGTACCTTCAATTCGGGCGCTGCCAAAATCAGCATTCCGATTTTGAACCAAGCTGGCTTGGTCATGATTAGCCCAGCCAACACCTACCCCGGCTTGACCAAGCCAGGCAAGGGCGAAGCTGACGAACCCGCCAAGTACTACCCCAATGGCACCCACAACTACGCCCGCGTCGTTCCTGCGGACGATTTGCAGGGTGCTGCGGCTGCCCGCTGGGCCCAATCATTGGGCGCCAAGAGCGTGTACGTCCTCGACGACACCGAACTCTATGGTAAGGGTGTTGCTGACGTGTTCGACGCCACCGCCAAAGAATTAGGCTTGGATGTCAAAGCCCACGACGGTATCGATGGTAAGGCTTCGGATTACCGCGCCTTGGCTGCCAAAATCGTCGCTGCCGCTCCTGACATGGTCTACTACGGTGGTATCACCCAAAACAACGCCGGTCAGTTGCTCAAGGACATCCGCGCCGAAGGCTTCACCGGTAAGTTCATGGGTCCCGATGGTATCTATGAATCAGCCTTCGTAGAAGCTGCTGGTGCCGATGCCGAAGGCGTCTATGCCACCTTTGGTGGCGTCCCCGCTGACAAGCTCGAAGGCGCTGCCGCCAAGTGGTATGCCGACTACAAAGCCAAATACAACGCCGAACCCGAAGTATATGCCGTGTACGGCTACGAAGCTGCCAACGTGGCAGTGAACGCCATCAACACCGTGTGTAAGAAGGATCGCGCTGCTATCCTCGGCGCCGTGATGGGCACCAAAGACTTCAAGGGTATCCTCGGTACCTGGAGCTTCGATGCCAACGGTGACACGTCATTGACCGCCATGAGTGGCGCTCAAGTCAAGGGTGGCAAGTTCGAGTTCGTGCAACCCATCAAGTAAGTTGTGATGGTCTGCAACAGGTCGGCGTGTTACACGCCGGCCTGTTGTTGCATTTATACTGTTCGAGATACGTGTTTTTTGTTGATCGATTCCGCAGATTTGCTTGTTTTTAAAAATCTCAGCGTGATGATATCGTTTTCCACAGTTCGTTTATAGTGAAAATCCACACTGGAGGTTTCATGGCAACAATGCGCCCCCGCGCAATCCGTACCGTGCCGTGGCGTTTGCTTGGCCAAATCGCCGTGGTGATTTTTTGTCTGCTCTTTTTGGCTATTCCCTTTGTGGAAATGGTCAAAGCGATGATTGCAGACCCGCAGCTGCTTGCCCGCCAACTATTGATTGGCGTGACCAATGGTGCCTACATCGCCTTGATTGCCCTCGGCTATACCTTGGTCTATGGCATCGTCGAATTGATTAATTTTGCCCATGGCGACCTCTACATGTTAGGGGCGTTTTTTTCGTTGTCGCTGATTGGTACCTTTTCATTGACCACCGATACGCCATGGTCGATTCGGGCGCCCATTTTGATTGTGGTATTAATTGCCACCATGGCATTTACCGCCGGCGTCAACATGTTGGTAGATCGCTGGGCCTACCGGCGCTTGCGCGGGATTGGTTCACGCATGGCCTCGTTGATTAGTGCCATCGGTATTTCGTTTGTATTCCAAAACCTCGGCTTGCTCTGGGGGTATTTGCGCTTCCCATTCATGCATGGCGTCATGGGTAGCAATGCTGTCGCCCCCAAAAGCTTCCCCGCATTGTTGCCCTCTGTTAATCTATTTGCCGGTACTGGCGTGCGATTTGGTGCCAAAGATCTGATTGTGGTGGGTGTTTCTGTTGTGCTGTTGATTGGACTCTATTTGTTTGTCAGTAAAACGCGGTTGGGCAAGGCCATGCGCGCCACCGCCCAAGACCGTGATGCGGCAGCCTTGATGGGCATCGACGTCAACCGCACCATTTCGTTGGCGTTTGTGTTAGGCGGCGCCTTGGCCGGTGCGTCCGGCATGTTGGTGGGCTTGTACAACGGTACCGCCGTCTTTGACATGGGCTTTACCGCCGGCTTGCGCTCGTTTACGGCAGCAGTGCTGGGCGGGATCGGCAATATCGTCGGCGCCATGTTGGGCGGGTTATTAATCGGGATTATCTCGGCATTGTCTGATCAATATATCAGCACCAAATGGACCAACGCTGTGGTGTTTGGGATTTTGGTGATTATTTTGGTATTTCGCCCTACCGGTTTGTTGGGTGATGATACCGTCCAAAAGGCTTAAGCCATGAATACACGCATACGCAGTAGCTTGATTGGCGGGGTATTTGGCTTCGCCATCGCATTAATTAGTGGTGGGTTCGCAGGGATTTTGGCAGGGCTCGTTGCGGGCCTAATTAACGGCTTTAGCGTGCCCCAAGCCGAGCCCATCAACAACCGTGCAGGCGCTGTGCGCCAAGGGTTGGTGGCCAGCTTGATTGCCAGTGTCTTGACGATTTTGGGGATTGTCATCCGTAGTGTGTTGATTGACCCTATCATCGGCACCCCCCTCAATGTCGCCTCGTTGGTGATTTCAATCATTGGGGCGTTGATTTTGGGCATCCCCGTCTGTGTGATTATGTGCGTCATCCGCACCGAGCCACCTGCTCGTGAGCGCATCGGCTTGGCGATTGTGATTGGGATTGTGCTCGTGACCTACCCCTGGCTCGACCAATTCTTGAATCTGCGCTTCATGAACGAAGTTATCCCCGTGTTGGTCTTTATTTTGATGGCTCTTGGTCTCAATATCGTGGTGGGTTACGCCGGCTTGCTCGACCTCGGCTATGCGGCGTTTTTTGCGATTGGCGCCTATGCCGCTGGTATGGTGTCGTCGCCCCACTTCGGTATTTCGTTGAGCTTCTGGTTGGCGATTTGGGTGGCTGCCGCGGTAGCCGCAGTGTTTGGGCTAATTCTCGGGTCGCCGACGTTGCCGCTCCGTGGCGACTATTTGGCGATTGTGACGCTCGGGTTTGGCGAAATCGTGCCGATTGCCATCAAAAACCTCGACAAAGTCACCATCCATATCTGGAATTATCCGCTACTCGTGAATTTCGACATTACTGGTGGTACCAAAGGGATTAACCCAATTAATCGGCCATGGTTGCCGGTCATCGGTGAATTCAGTCCGAGTACGCCGATTCCATGGTATTTTTTGATTTTGGGCATCATGCTGATTTCGATTTTTTTCATTTCGCGTTTGCGCAATTCACGACTCGGGCGGGCTTGGACTGC
>CANFUF010000151.1 GCA_947450095.1 Roseiflexaceae bacterium | reverse complement strand
GAATATTGCGGTTCGTGCGGTGCACGGTTTACGCCACGGCGTTACCGTGGTGAATTCCACAAAACCCCAGCTGCTGGATTGTTGCTTGAACTTGCAAAAAACAGTACAATCAAATTAGACACATTGCGGTTACCGATGCCCTACGAAACACTACCTGTTTCTGATGGGACGGTAGTATTAGCACGTCCGGTTGATGGTCAAACCCTGATGCCGTTGGCAGCGCATGATTCATTGTTGTTATCGCATGCGTTTTTTGCTGGCGCAATGCAATTATATTGTGCTGGGTATTCGCTTGGTGCACTGAATCCGCTTGACGTGGTATTTCATAATGATGCAACAGTATCGTTACGCATTGCGCCATATCTCACCAAAAACAATGAACCTGAAGCCCAGATTATTGCCCAAATTGGTGCAGTAATTAATTCATTTGTTGATGTCCCCCGGATTACACGGCGATTTGATATTGCAGATGCTGATGTTAATCCGTTGTTGGGCATCATCGCCGATATCCGAGCGGGATTACTTGATACATTTACGCAATGTATCGCCCGTGTCGAAAGTGCCTTGGTTCCCTACGAAACCCGGCGGTTCTTGCTTTTGCAAGGTGCTGCGATAACGGATGTAGGGTTGAAACGCCAAAGCAATGAAGATAGTGTGTTGGTTTCAACGATGCAATGGTTGCGTGATGGAGGGAATTATTCCGTAGGTTTGTACGTGGTTGCTGATGGTATGGGTGGACATGCGGCGGGCGAAGTTGCGAGTGCACTAGCAATTAATTCAATTAATGAACATATCGTTGCTGGCAATTTGACACAACTCGCCCAACCAGTGTTTGGGAATGATGTATCTGCGGTGGTGCAGTGTATTGACGATGCCGTGCAATATGCCAATCAACGCATCATTCAAGAAGCACGCCAACAAGGCAATAACATGGGGACTACGCTGACAATGGCCTTGGTGCTTGGTGATACCGCCTATATTGCCAATATTGGTGATAGTCGGACATATTTGTGGCGCGACGATCAGCTCCGGCGCATCACGAGTGACCATTCATTGGTGATGAAACTCGTAGAGCTCGAACATATCATCGAAGCGGATATTTATACACATCCACAGCGCAATGGCGTGCTACGGTCGATGGGAGTAGCCAATTCGGCCGAAATCGATATCTATATCGAGCGCTTGCGTCCCAATGATATGTTGTTGTTGTGTAGTGATGGCTTGTGGGAAATGGTGCGCGATCTCGATATTGCCGCGATTTTGCGACGTGGTGGGACTGTCGATGGAATGACGAAGGCGTTACAGGCTACCGCAAATAATGCTGGTGGCGATGATAATATTAGTGTGATTTTGGTTCGTTGTGAATCGTAAATACGCCGAGATGATATTCTCGCTGTGAATGAGGTGGAATATGAAATGTCCAATGTGTGGGGAAATGAATAAATTAGATGTGCGCTTCTGTGAACATTGTGGCGCACGTCTTGATGCCCCTACTACCGATGCATCCCCTGCAGTACAAGTGATTGTCCCGGCGTTAACCTGTACCAAATGCGGTGCAATCGTGTTACCAGGCGAGACGAATTGTGATAATTGTGGCACGCCAATTGCTCCTGTTTTTGCTGGTAATAATCAAACCAGTGCCGAACTGCAAGTGGTTGATTTGCCCCGTGAAGGGTTTGCCGATACGGCCGTTGATATGAATGACATCCACAAGAATGCCCAATCAAGTGGTACTTCTGGTGCTATTGAATATCGTATTGAAAATACCCCAACAGAAGCTGAGTCTGTTGCGGTGCCGGAACCCGTTGAGGTGGTGCAGGTAGATGCAGCACAACCAAATCAACCAGTGTCATTTGCTGTCGAACCAATCACCCAAGCAAATCAATCACAACCATTGGATGTGGTAGACGATGTACCGGTAGTCGCTGCGCCCACTGAAGCCGAATATGTGGTCAGTAATGAGGCTCCTGCTGTTGCTTTTGATGGTGATGTCCAAGCACTGAAGCGCCGGCGTCAAGAACTAGAAGAAGAAATTACCCGGCAGCGCGAAATCATGAAACAACTCGACCATATGCGTCGCGCGTTTCGTGAAGTGACACCGCAAGCAGTATTGATGGGGTTGGCTGAAGCAGAAGAAAAACTCAAAGCAGCCGAACAAGAAATGGAGAGTTTGCCGATTCTCCCTGAAATTGATCCGGCAGTGATTGAGCGCCTGCAAAAAGATCTTGCCCGCCAAATTGAAATCATCGATCAATTTGAACAATTACAACGCACCTTTGGTTCAGCGACCCCCCGAGCTGTGCTCCAAGGGATTATCGATGCCCGTCAAACCGAAGAACGTATTCGTGCTGAGTTGAAGGAATTCGGTGTCGATGTGATGGTACCTCGGGCGGGGAGTAATGCGGTTCCCAACGTGCCCCCAGTCGTTGCTCCGCCAGCTCCGGTGATTTCTCCCGTGGTGACAAATTTGCCAGTTGCAGTACCCCCGCCGGCCGCCCCGATTGCACCAGCTGCACCGGCAGATATGTTAATGCCGGTGGTAAATTCAATGATGCCAGCCCCTGCAAATGCAATGGAATCAGTGGTTAATCCCGTTATTAATCCGGTGGCACCAGCAGCACGGTTGCAACTTGAGTCTGGGACAATTGTGCCGTTACCGACTGGTCGCCGTGAAATCATCATTGGGCGCGACGACCCCATTAGTGGTGTTCATCCCGAAATTGATATGACTCCGTATGGTGCCGAAAGTGGTGGCATTAGCCGCCGACATGTGCGTTTAACGATTATCGACGGTCAATGGATGATTACGGACTTACAGTCAACTAATCATACACGCGTCAATGGAGTACGAATTGATCCAGGTGTGCCCACGCTTTTGCCCGATAGCGCCCAAGTTGTGTTGGGGCGAATCGGCTTTATCTTCCGTAGCTCGTAATCAATGACAAACCACATTGTTGCGGGACTGAATGAATCACAACGCCGGGCTGTCGAAGCAATCGACGGTCCGGTGCTCGCGTTAGCGGGTCCTGGCAGCGGCAAAACCCGCGTCCTCACCCATCGTATCGCCAATCTTGTCGGTAACCATGATGTGGTTCCTGAGCGGATTTTAGCCGTAACGTTTACCAACAAAGCAGCGCGCGAAATGCGCACCCGCATGCGTGATTTGCTTGGGGCTGGTGTCGCCGACCGCATCGACATTGGCACGTTCCATAGCCTTGCGGCCCGCTGGCTCCGCCGTGATGGTACCAAAATTGGCTTGCCAAATAGTTGGCTGATTTATGATGATGATGACCAACAACGGCTGATTCGCCGTATCACCAAAGAACTCAAACTCCCCGAGAAGCCGTTTACCCCACGCAATGTGTTGGCGGTGATTTCGAACGCCAAAAACGAACTTATCGATGTCGCTACGTATACGGCGTCAGCCCGTTCGCCCGAAGTGCGTATGTATGCCTTGTGTTATGCCCGCTATGAAGAATTGTTGCAGATTGCCGGTGCCGTCGACTTCGATGATTTATTGTTGCGTACGATTGATCTGTTTCGCACCGATGCATTGGCGTTCTATCATTCCCGTTATCGTTATATTTTGGTTGACGAATACCAAGACACCAATCGTGCCCAATACGAAATGGTCAAGGCGCTTGCCAAAGGTGCCGGGAATATTTTTGTGGTAGGTGACGATGACCAATCCATTTATGGCTGGCGCGGCGCCGATGTGCGCAATATCCGGCGCTTCGATGCCGATTTCCCCGGTGCCCAAGTGATTATTTTGGCAGAAAACTACCGGAGTAGCCAAATGATTTTGGATGTGGCACAGGCCTTGATCGATGCATCACCCCGCCGAGTTTTTCGCAAAGAACTGACTGCCCAAACCAGCGGGGGCGATGCAGTGACGTGGCGTGAATATAGCGACCAAAACGACGAAGCCCAACGAGTGTGCGATGCAATCGAACACATCGTGGTTTCGGGCAGTGGGCGCTTTAGTGATTGTGCCATCATGTACCGTACCAATGCCCAAAGTCGGGCATTTGAAGAAGCCTTAGCTCGCCGCCGTATTCCCTATGTGCTGGTGGGTGGCATGCGCTTTTATGAGCGACGTGAAATCAAAGACATGTTGGCGTGGCTGCGTTTGATGGCCGATCCCCACGACGACGTATCGCTCATGCGCGCCCTTGAATTCCCAAGTAGTGGGGTGGGGGCTGCCAGCCAGGACCACGTCAATAGCTGGGTGGCTGCGAATCACTGTTCGTGGTATACGGGATTGACGCAGTGTATGAATGACCCACAAGCGATTCCCATGCTGAAAGGGGCTCCCCGTCAACGGCTTGTGCAATTTACGACGCGGCTCCAGCGATTACTCAATCAAACCAATCTCGTATCGTTGTTGGATGTTTTTGATGCAATTTTGATAGAAACATTGTTTTCGGCTGCCCTCAATGAAGAATATGGCGAAACAGATGGCGAATCACGGATGGAAAACGTCACCGAACTCCGCCGTGTTGCTGGCGAATATCTATTGTTACCGATGAACGAACAATTGCCACGCTTCCTTGAGGAAATTGCGTTGGTGTCAGATGTCGACCGCCTCAATACGTCTGATAATCACGTTGTCTGTATCACCATGCATCAAGCCAAAGGCTTGGAATACGACAACGTATTTTTGGTAGGACTTGAAGACGATTTGTTGCCCCACATCCGTACCCACCAAGACCCATCGCAAGTTGAAGAAGAGCGCCGGATTTTGTATGTGGGGATTACCCGTGCGCGTAAGCGTTTGGCATTGTCGCGCGCGAATCGACGTCTCAATCGTGGGCAGTATGTAAACACGATTTCTTCACGATTCCTCAAAGATATTCCCAGTAAACTCTTATCGAATACTGCCATGGGCAGCCGGGTTGGCGCCCGTACTATGGCTACGCCCAACCCCACCTATCAAGGTTGGGGGACGGCTGCCGCCTTCCAAGCAAACAAAGCGGTCACGCCACCACCACCGATCGTGCTTGAGGTCGGTGATGTAGTCCGCCATCAACGTTTTGGCGAAGGCGTAGTGTTGGCTGCCAAAGTCGTTGATGATGATCTCGAAGTAGTGGTGAAGTTTGCCGATGAAGCCGCTGGTGAAAAGCGTTTGATTGCGAGTTTCGCACGTCTTGAACGCATCGTGCCAAACCACTAGCCCCGTACTTTCCATAATTGGAGTTGGGCGTCGAATTGTTGTTGGTTGGTAATTTTTTTGAATTTGGCACCAGAGACGCCATGCACTGTGCGTTGACACGATTCCCACGTGGCATGGCGTTGTAGGTTACTGCCAATCAGGCTCAGATAACAAGGGAATCCCGTGGGTGGTGTGGTGCGTGCTGTGGCGGCATGTGTGGGTAGTGATAGTCGACTCCCTGTGCCCGAGCCGGCTTGTTGTTGGGCGAGGGTATTGGCGCGTTCGTTGAGTGGGTGACCGGCGTGCCCTTTGACGTGTTGCCAGCTGACCTGCGGGCCATTGACGGTAATCAATAATTCCCACAAGTCGCGATTCTCAACGGGTTGTCCTTCGCGGGTTTTCCAGTCGTTTTTTTGCCATCCTTTGACCCACTTGGTGATGCCGTTAATCAGGTATTGGCTATCGGTGATGACGCGCAGGGGGCGTTGTGCTGGTGCGTGTTGTAATCCCGTAATCGCTGCTTGGAGTTCCATCCGGTTGTTGGTTGTATGGGCATCTGCGCCACTGTACTCGGTATGGTGCGAGCCGTCGATGATAATCGCGGCCCATCCGCCTCTGCCTGGGTTGCCCGAACATGCGCCATCCGTGATAATATCTACTGAGTTCATTGAAATCCTTAGGGTGATGATGTATGCAACGTTTGCTCGTGCGTATCCTAACATGTTTTGTGTTGGTAGGGTGTGCCACAACTACCCAAAACACCAATATTCCAGATCCCCCTGATGCGTTGGTTTATCAGGTACTCAGCAGTTCAAATTTACCAGGGGTGATGGATGCGTATGCCCTCAACATGTATGCCATGCTCCGCGCCAAAAGTTTTCGCGTAACCCAAGATATCAGTTATGTGCGGGTGCAACAGCCAATGGATGCCGTGGCACAGGTATACGACCAAGCTGCCACGGCGCATGGCTGGTCGATTGACACGCCAATTCCTGCACGAGAACGGCGTATGTTGCGTTCGTATCGCAAAGGAAATGCGGTGGTCATCGTGACATTGTTTGCCGAGGTCAATAGTCGTGATGGTGTGGTAGTGATGCGGATTACCGCTGAACGGTAGTGCTGGGGAGCGTTTTTTTACACAGACAACCAATTGGGTTATATAATACCTAGGTTATTGTGTTATTGGGCCGATTGAGGAGTACCATGAAGCAGTTTTGGCGGATAGGATTAGTATCGTTGGGGTTGGTATTTCTGGTGGCGTGTGGTGGCGGTGCGGTGGTTATTCCTGATCCCATTAGTAAAGTTGATGCCAAAGAAATTAGCGATGCCACCGTTAAAAGTGTCGTCACTGAATGGCAAAGTACGGCGCGTAAAGGGCTCGAAACGGGCGCAGTCAAACCTGAAACAATCGTCGAAACGACGTATCAAAGTAGTGCCGATTTGAAAGCTGTTGCCGATTACTACAACAAAGCGTTGGGCACCGGTGGCTGGACTTACAAAACACGCACCCCTGGCTTGCAAGATGGGTTCTTTTTGTCGGCTTATGAGCACGGCAATACATCGTTGGTGATTGGTGCGATTGATTTGACCAAGTTTGCTGGTAACGGTACGTTTGTGTACGTATTGTCTGGTAACAAATAACGCTTTCTCACGATCAAAAAGCGGTGCGCCCAGTAATGGGCGCACCGCTTTTGTATGGCTGTCCGATTATTGCGTCAGCGCCAGCGCTGAGGTAATCGTCCATGGTGCCAAACCAACCACAATAATCGCTATGGTAACGACGATCATGGCAATCATTGATGCCAGTGGAATACGGGTCGGTTCGCTGGTCTCACTATCGCCACTGTACATTTGCAACATACAGCGTATATAGAAGAACGCCCCGATGGCAGATGCCACGGCAGCAGCTACTGCCAACCATGCCAACCCACTCTGCCAGACGGCCGTGATAATCAAGAACTTGGCAAAGAAGCCAGCCGTCGGTGGTACACCGGCGAGTGACAACAATGAGAGTGACATAACCACGCTCAACCATGGGTGACGTTGCCATAACCCGGCTAAGTCGGCAATGGTCAAATCGCTGCCGTCATTGGCTTCGAGCAACATTACCACTGCAAAAGCGGCCAAATTGGTGATGGTGTAGGCTGCCAAGTAAAAGATAGCTGCTTGTAACCCATTGGCATCACCACTGAGCACCCCGAGCATGACGAATCCGGCATGACTAATGCTGGAATAAGCCAACATGCGCTTGATGCTGGTTTGGCTAATTGCGACGATGCTCCCAACGGCCATGGTGGCAATGCTGACACCAATCAAGATGGGGCGTAGTACCAATAATTCGGTCCCGAGGATATGTAAGATACTTACAATTGCCACGAACCCAGCAACTTTGCTCCCTACCGACATAAAGGCGGTGATGGGGGTCGGTGCACCTTGGTAAACGTCGGGGGTCCACATGTGGAACGGGACGAGTGATACTTTGTAGCCGAAGCCAATCAGCATCAAGGTCACCCCAACCCAGAAGTAGCCCCGTTC
>CANFUF010000150.1 GCA_947450095.1 Roseiflexaceae bacterium | reverse complement strand
CATGTTGTACGGGCTCTATCGCCCCGACGAAGGCCAGATTTTGCTCAATGGCCAAGCCGTGCACATCAACGGCGCCAACGACGCCATCAAACGCGGGCTCGGCATGGTCCATCAACACTTCATGTTGGTGCCGACCTTGACCGTCACCGAAAACATCATCCTTGGCAATGAAGTGGTCAACGGGCTCTTGATTGATATTGCCAGTGCCCAACAACGCATCCGCGCCTTGGCGCAAACCTTCGGGCTCGACATCCCCGTCGACGCCATCGTGCACGATTTGCCCGTGGGCGTGCAACAGCGCGTCGAAATCGTCAAGGCGCTCTATCGTGGCGCCGACATCCTGATCCTCGACGAACCAACCGCTGTGCTCACCCCCCAAGAAGCCGACGATTTGTTTGTGGTCATCAAGCGCCTCAAAACCCAAGGCAAGTCGATTATCTTTATCAGCCACAAACTGCGTGAAGTACTAGCCATCGCCGACCGGATTAGCGTGCTCCGCCGCGGCAAATTGGTGGGCGACACCACTCCGGCCCTCGCCGACGAAGCCAAATTGGCCAGCATGATGGTGGGTCGTGATGTGGTGTTGCATATTGAAAAAAATCCCGCCACACCCGGTGAAGTAGTGCTTGATATCAATCATTTGCAGGTGGCCGACGAGCGCGGCAACATCGCCGTCAGCGATGTGTCGCTCCAAATCCATCGCGGCGAAATCGTGGGCATTGCCGGCGTGCAAGGCAATGGTCAGACCGAGCTGGTCGCCGCCGTCACCGGCCTAATCAACCCACTGCGCGGCACAATTCGTGTGGCCGGCGCCGACATTACCGGCCAAGGCACCAATCGTGCCATCGACGCCGGCATGGGGCACATCCCCGAAGACCGCCAACAACACGGGCTGGTGCTCAGTTATTCAATTGCCGACAACATGGTGCTGTCGACCTACGACATCGCCCCCTTTGCCAAGGGCTTGATTATCAACGAAGCCGCCATCGCCGCACAAGCCACCACGCTGGTACAACGCTTCGATGTGCGGACGGGCAGCATCGATGCCTTGGCCTCGACGTTGTCGGGTGGCAATCAACAAAAAGTAGTCGTCGCTCGTGAGCTGGCCCGCCCCCTCAACCTGCTGGTGGCGGCCCAACCGACCCGTGGCTTGGATGTAGGTTCGATTGAATTTATCCACAAAAGTATTGTGGCCGAACGTGACAACGGCACCGGCGTTTTGTTGGTATCGGCAGAGCTCGACGAAATTTTGGCGTTGGCCGATCGCATCCTGGTGATGTATCGCGGCCAAATCATCGCCGAAGTCGCCGGGGCCGGCGCCGACCGCAACCAGATTGGGCTTTTGATGGCTGGGATTACACCGACAGGAGCAGAGGCATGAGCACACCGCCACCAACACCCCCTACCAGTGGCTGGCGCACCTGGGGCGGGATTTTGTTAATCCCCATCTTGGCGATTTTTACGGCCCTCGTGATCGGCGCTATCATCATCGTCGCCACTGGCGCCGATGTCGTGGCCGCCTACGGTGGCTTGTTTATGGGTGCCATTGGGTCACCCCGCGCCATCGCTTATACCTTGGTTGAAGCCACGCCGTATATTTTTGGCGGCCTCGCCGTATTGATTGGTTTCCGCGCCGGCTTGTTCAATATCGGCGTCGAAGGCCAAATCGCCGTCGGCTCGATGTGTGCCGTTATTGTGGGGGCCTTTGTACATTTGCCTCCCGGCTTACATGCGGTCGTTGCCTTCATTGCCGGCGCATTGGGCGGGGCGCTGTGGGGTGCCATCCCCGGCTGGTTACGGGCCCGCACCGGCGCCCACGAAGTCATTACCACCATCATGTTTAACTATATTGCGATTCGCAGTACCGATTATCTCATCAAGGTACCCTTCCTCGACAAAGCCTCATCGTCACAACGTACGCCGTTTATTGCCGAAGGGGCACAAATTCCCTTTTTGTTTGGCGCCGACAATCGCCTGCATGCCGGATTCCTCATCGCCCTCGTGGCAGCGATTGCTACCGCTTGGATCCTCAAGCGCACCATTATCGGCTTCGAGATCAAAACCACCGGAGCCAACCCCGACGCCGCCCATTATGCCGGCATGAATGTGCCTCGCACGATTATTTTGACCATGGCATTGAGTGGGCTGATGGCAGGTATGGCCGGTGCCGCCCAAGTGCTCGGACTCGAACACAACCTCAAGGCCTCTTTTTCGGCAGGTTACGGCTTCGACAGTATTGCAATCGCCTTGTTAGCGGCCAGTAATCCGCTAGGCGTCATCCCCGCAGCCATCTTTTGGGGGGCGTTACGCAATGGGGCCGGCTTGATGCAGCTCAACAGCGGCATTTCGATCAATCTCATCAACATCGTCCAAGCCTTGGTAATCGCCTTTGTGGCGGCCGACCAAATCGTGCGCCAGATTTACCGCATCCGCAGTGCCCGTAGCGCCGGTATCACCCTTAGTCGGGGCTGGGGGCGCTAGTAGCGAGGATATATGCAACACTTTTTTACCCGCGAACGAATTATCGGCCTCATCGGCATTATTACGGCACTAGCATTGTTGTGGTTGGTGCAACAATCGGTCCCCAACGGGGCGATTTCGACCTTGCGCATCCCCTATGCTAACGGCAAACCCCAAGACGCTCCACTCATCGACATCCCACTCCCCACCGCCCTAACCATCTACGTATTGGCAGGCCTCTTGGTGGCGGCGGCAGTATGGTTGATATGGGGCAAGCGCGCTGATTTGGCGCCGGCCTACATGGGTGGTGTCATCGCCGTGGTGATTGTCAGTATTTTGCTCACCGCCATCGTCAACAACCGTACCGACATCGTCGACATGCTGGGGCGGATGGTACGCCTCGCAACTCCCATCACACTAGGGGCGCTGGCGGGGATTTTGTGTGAGCGCTCGGGGGTGGTCAATATCGCCATCGAAGGCACCATGCTCTTTGCGGCCTGTATTGGCTTTATCGTATCGCTGGCCTTTGGAAATTCGTGGATCGGGTTGATTGCAGCGATTTTGGCTGGCAGTGCGATTGTCATGATTCATGCCGTGTTGTCGCTCTACTACAAAACCGACCAAATCATTAGTGGTACCGTCATCAATATTTTGGCCGTGGGGGTCACCGGCTATCTGCGTACCAGCGTAATTTTGCCGATGGAAGCGGGCGGCAACCATGGTGCCGCTTTGCCCCAATTCGACATCCCGTTGCTGAGTAGCATTCCCGTACTGGGCCCGATGTTTTTCCAACACCGCCCCATCACCTACCTCATGCTCATCATGGTGCCGCTAGTGAGCATTATGTTGTTCCGCACGCCATGGGGGCTACGCACCCGTGCCATCGGCGAGCACCCCCGCGCGGCCGACACCATGGGCATCAATGTCAACCGCATGCGCTATTTCAATGTCTGGATTTCGGGGATGATTGCCGGGTTGGCCGGCGCCTGGTTTTCCCTCGAGGCCAGTTATAATTTCGACGACGTGATGACCAACGGGCGCGGATTTATCGCCTTGGCCGCCATGATTTTCGGGAATTGGACGCCTTTTGGAGCCCTCAGCGGCGCATTGCTCTTTAGTGCTGCCGATGCCCTGCAAATCAAAATCCAAGGCTTCGACTTTGCCTTGCCGTCCCAATTCGTGCAGATGCTGCCCTACGTGATTACCGTGGTGGTACTGGCCGGTGTCATCGGTCGGGCCCGCCCACCAGCGGCCGTCGGCAAACCCTACGAACCCTAGACGAAGTAGGGAGTATGAAGCATAAAGTAGGAAGTGAAGTGTGAAGTAGAGACGCAGCCTGCTGCGTCTCTCTCATTATCCCGCAGCCTGCTGCGTCTCTCTCATTATCCCGCAGCCTGCTGCGTCTCTCTCATTATCCCGCAGCCTGCTGCGTCTCTCTCATTATCCCGCAGCCTGCTGCGTCGCTACACGCAGGTGCGAAGCATGTCCTCGCACCTGCCCACACCCTCAATACGGGAATAAATCCTCGACGGCCACTAGGCGCAATGCCCCTATCGGACAGACACTCACACAGGCCATATCGTCATGCCCCGCACAAAAATCACATTTGGCCGCTTGATACAGCGGCGCTTGTGGCGTCAATGGGATCAAGGGAATCTGGGTCAATCCTCGTTGCAATTGGCCACGCCAACTGCGGTCACGCGGCTCAAGGGTCATAGCGCCATACGGACAAGCCGGTACACAATCACCACACCCGGTACAATTTTCTTGCACCACCAACGCCGTCCCCTGCCAGGTAATCGCATTACTTGGACAGGCCTCGACACATTCGGCCCCGTGGCGACATTGCCGGCAGGCATCAACCAACATCACCTGCTCATGGAGCATGCCCGTATGGTGCATACGCGCCGCCCCGTGGCGCGTCGTACAGGCCTGCACACACAAGCGACAATCAGGGGGACAACGATTGACGTCCCGCACAAATACTGTATCACCTCGGCGAATCCCTTTTTGCAATATCCCACCAAGTTCTTCTTTTTGGCGTTCAATATAATCGCGCCGTTCGGTCAACAATTGCGTAATCGCCGTCGTTAATTCGGGGCGTTGGCGCAATAACTCAAAAAAACTCAAACTGGGCAAGGTCATAATCGTACACGGGGTTACTGCTCGCACATCATCTGTGGCAGGGGTTTCACTCATGAGCGCCAACGCCCCAAAGAAATCGCCTTCTTCGAGGTGCCCCACCACCTGATCGTCACGGACAACCGCACATTGCCCCAATTCAATCAAATGCAAGCCATTGGGACGATTCCCTGCCCGCACAATGTATTCGCCACGCTGCACATCACGCACAATCAGTTGTTCGATTAAATCGCTGCGTTCTTGATCACTGAGTTGCGCCAAAAACGGCACCCGCGCCAAGGTCGATTGCACCAACCGCTGCCGATACATGGCGCGCAACTGCCCCATCAATTGCCCCAATTGGGCCTGTTCACGACGGAGCACATCAAGTGAGATTTGCAGTAATTGGCACGATGATTGCGCCACCACACTCACCCCGCCAAAACGATTGCCAAACAATGGTCCCTCACCAAACATCGTGCCGACAGGCAATCGCCCCAGTGATACGTCACGACCGATTCGGTCATGCAGATTTACCATCACCGTGCCATGTAACACGATATACAGGTAATCGTTGGGCATCCGTTCGGTCAAAATCGTCGCCTGGTCCGCAAATACCCGCAATATCGCATGCCGTCCGAGCAAACGCAACTCACTGAGTGGCAACGCCTCAAGCACGGGAATTTCGCGGAGCGCCGTAATCCGTTGATCATCACGCATTCTCAATTGTTGGCGCGACAATGATTCAGGCGTACGTAGTGCCGTTTTTACCATGATGATTACTCCTCGATGCGGGCATCTATTGCCAAAACTGCCTGCAACAAGGCATTGACGCCAGCCACAATATCGTCATGGGCGGCAAATTCTTCGGGACAATGACTACGGCCATCTTTGGTACGCACAAAAATCATCGCCGCAGGGGCAATCAGCCCAATCATACTGCCATCGTGCCCCGCTCCGCTCGGCAATTCCACCACACGCTGGGTAAATTGACCGCAAGCTTGCGTGACAATCTGGCGAATCCAGGCCGGGAATTGCACCGGTGCCGAATCTTCACAGGCCCCAATCTGCACCGCTACCCCCCGTTGGGCGCCAGCAGCATGTACGGCTGCCACGATTTCGTCCCACATGGCCAGCACTTCCGGCCAGTGCAGGCTCCGCATTTCGACACTAAAGCGCACTTGGCCCGGCACTACATTGGTTTGATTGGGGGCCACATGCAACGATCCTACCGTCGCCACCGTCCCCGGCCGCGTCAGCGCCGCCTGCTCGGTCGCCCGGATGATATCGGCCACCGTCACCAAGGCATCGTGGCGCACCGCCATACTAGCCGTGCCCGCATGATCAGGGCGACCAGTACAGACGATATCGGCACGACGAATCCCCACGATGCCGGTCACGGCCCCAATCGGAACTTGTGCCGCTTCCAACACCGGACCTTGCTCGATGTGCAACTCGAGGTAGGCTGCAATCTCGCCCGGGCGGCGCAACGGACGCAACAACTGCGACGGTTCCCCACCCATCCCGGCAATTGCATCAGCAACCACGCCCCAACCTGGCACATCCCGCGCCAAAAATTCTACAGAGAAGCCCTGTGCCATGGCCGTACTGCCAAACAACGACCCCAGCGGGGTAGATTCTTCGGCCAAAAAATCGACTACTTCGAGCGGGTGACGCAATTGGATACCCGCATCACGCAAGGCCCGCGCCACCGCAATCGCCCCTAGTACGCCAATCACGCCATCAAACCTACCACCACCCATCACGGTGTCGGTATGTGAACCAATCAACACCGGTGGTGTAGCGGTGCTCCCTGCGCGCCGCCCAATCAGATTGCCACCAGCATCACCTACCACAGTCAACCCAGCTGACTGCATACGTTCACGGAGCCATGTGCGCCCCGCCCGATAACTGTCGGTAAAGGCGCGGCGTGTCGTGCCAGGCGTCTCGGGTTCGACAAATTGCGCCAATGCGACAATATCGTCACGCAGTTGTTGGGAGTCAATCGTGAGCATATGTACGCATCCTCTGTAACAGAAAATAGCTTATACCAACAAATCGACTGCACCGGGCAGATTGGTCACTGTAATATCGCGCGCCGTGGTACTAAACACTTCACCATCGATGGCCACCGGCAAATCATTAGCACACGTCACTTGAATCGTCTTCACGCGTTCGAGCCGCACTTCGGGCAGCTTGCCATGCACCCCTTTTTCAATCAAGGGGATATATTGCGCAACCTTCACCACACCCAACATATCAACCATACAGACATCAAGCAAACCGTCGTCGATATGGGCATCGGGGGTCATCAAAAAACTCGCCCCTTGGTGGCGGCCGTTGGCAATGGTGGCAAACATCATTGGGCGTTCGAGGGTCTCGTTGTTGAAATTTATCCGCATTGGGAAGGCTTTGTAGTTCATCAAGGCCCGAATAATCGCCAAATAATAGACCGGCCAACCCGTCACCCATTTAATCTTGAGTGCTTCAGCAGCGGCCTGGGCATCAAAGCCAATTCCCACTGCATTCAACAATAAACGCGACCCTTGCCCGGCGATTTCGACCAAGCCCAAATCAATGGGGCGCCGTTTGATGTTTTGCAGGCGGGCAATCCCCCCAGCAATATCATCAGCCTTCACTGTTTCGAGTACTTTGATAAAATCACTGCCCGTCCCCAACGGAATCACCGCAAAGGCCGCCTTGCGCCCGGTCTGCTGATTGCCTTGATACAGTCCATTCACCGTTTCGTTGAGGGTACCGTCACCACCGATGGCGACGACTACATCGGCACCGCGCACGACGGCATCACGAGCCAGCTCGGTGGCGTGGCCACGGGCATTGGTCAACAACATCTCATAGCTGACCCCAGCCTCATCAAGCGCCTTAACCAATTCAGGGCGACGGCGACCAGCTTTGCCACGCCCAGCCCATGGATTCAAAATAATACTAATCTGCGTCATCATCATGCTCCCTTGCATATCAACTTGTGTTTTACAAAAAAATGGATACTTCGATTATATACCGTCCAGTCACAGTCGCAGCAGGCTGCGACTCTATTGGGGCATTTTCCATTTTCCATTTTCCATTTTCCATTTTCCATTTTCCATTTTCCATTTTCCATTTTCCATTTTCCATTTTCCATTTTCCATTTTCCATTTTCCATTTTCCATTTTCCATTTTCCATTTT
>CANFUF010000149.1 GCA_947450095.1 Roseiflexaceae bacterium | reverse complement strand
GCCCCGCGAAATACCCCCACGGCACTCATACTTGCCATCCCCCCCAACAGCAACGTGCTACTGTAGGTATACAGCTGTGCGAGGACATCCGAGATGACAAACGGTATACCGTGGCGCAGTTGTAACGCAGTAGCCGTCGTTACTGCCGGCATTTGTTGCCATACACAGATCCCTGCTATTCCCAACATTACGAGGGCCACTGTCGCTTGGAGCGCCAACAATAGCGCTACATCCTGTGCCGCCCCCGCCCCTACCCCCGTCAACAATAACCCCATCGCCACGCTTTGCAGGATTGCCACCGTGCGATGCTGCCCCAGCGCGCGTAACCCTTGCCAGAGCGTGGCACTGAGCGAATCGGCACAGACGGCCACAAAGCCAATACTGAGTAACCACGGATTCGGGATGACGCCCCAGCCACCTTGCCAGATAATCCCGATACATCCCAGCCCAATACTGATTTTGATGACAATTACCCGTCCCAAACTGCCCCGCAACAAGCGTGGTTGGCGACTGACACTGTCGAGCAACCACATGTCTAATCCGGCCCCCATCACCGCCGCCACAATCGCCAGCCACGCATAGACCAATGTGTAGCGCCCATACCCATCGACTCCCAACGTGCGCACAATCATGACCTGCGCCACCCCGGCAATGGCTTGGCTAAGGGCGGTACCACTCAAGGCGGCATATAAATTGGTGCGAACGCGTTGGATGCTGTTCATTTCAGTCTACTTATATGGTTTTGATGAAAAAATTATATGGGTGGGGCGTGAATAGCTGGTAGTGTCAGAAAAATCAGGATATTTTTGGGAATCCTTTCACCCACTCCTCCAGCCAAAGCATGATGCCACCGATTATCCCTTTGGCCAGCGCCCAGCCCCGCCCCCACAAAAAAGACCTACTGCGTCTGCGCGTTTCATCACGGGCGCCGATGGTTTTTTTGGCAGTGTGTAATCGAAATCGTAGGTATTCACGGGCCACCGTCATCCCGTTGAGGGCATACCAGACATGTACTGCTAGCATTCCTACACTATAGCCATGTTCCGTCGCTGTCAAGGAATCTGGCGTTTGCCAGGCGTCATGGCTGAGCCGTACTTGTGGCTCATACATACAGAGGGCGCCGTGGCTGAGGAAGCGGAGCGTGATTTCGACATCTTCGCCAGCACGCAACCACGCCCCGGCTCCCAGCCATGGATGAAAGCCGCCCCACTGTTGTACCGCCGCCTGGGCCACAATCATGTTGTTGCCTTGCCCGAGGCATTCGAGTGGTGCCACGGGCGTGGTGTAGTGTGCGGCAGTAGGAGCAATCCGCAACGCACTACAGACCAATCCATCACTGCGACTAGCCCATACCGTACTACCGGCATGGGTATGATGATGGTGCAATTGATAATCGGCACCACTGGGCCAGACCGCACCGTAAAGTAACGCCACGTCGGGATATTGGTGAATCACCGCCGTGATGGTGATGAGCCAATCATGGTCGGGGCGACAATCGTCATCACAAAAGGCCACATAGGGAGTGGTGGCGACGGTCAGCGCTAGATTGCGGGCCCGGGCTAAGCCCCGCCCGGGGCGATGGATGATGGTGAGATTGGGGGCACGAGGGAGCATGGGTGCCACATCTGATTGATCAATCACCACGATGGGCGTGGTGTCGCTCCCGGCAATCGTGCCGATATGCGCCCACCAGGCGGCCAATTGCTGGGAGCGGTTGCGACTACAGACGGCGATGGTGATGCGGGCGTTATTGGGCATGGTCGTGCCAGTGGGTATGGGCGACTCCGATGGTCCAACACCATTGTAACCACCAACAGCCGAGGAGATAGGGTAACCGTGGACGGATTCGCAGGCAGGTGATGAGCGCCAATACCGGCGAGGCCACCAAGATTGCAAAGGCCCACCCCCGTGCTAGTTGGCGCAGGGGCGATGCAAGTGATGGATTGCGCCGCACTACGGCGGGCCACACCAGACCATAGCCAAACATCCGGCGCGTGGCGCTCCACCAGCCCGGTGGCGTGGGATGGTGGCTGATTTTGGCTTGGGGCAATACATACAAATGGCCGTATTGGCTGATGCGGATGCTCAAATCGGCATCTTCACCGGCGGCACCGGCATAGCTGGTGGCAAACCCATGGCATGCCACAAACTCCCGCCGTCGTACCAGCAGCGCCATACTCAGGAGTAATGCTGGCGTATGGCGCACCCGCGCCATATGTTGCCCGGCGGCCATGACGCGGTGTAGACAGCGTACCCAATAACCGTTGGTGTGGGCATCGGTGATTACCGCCCCTACCGCGCTGATATAGGGACTCTGCAGGCAATAAGCGAGGCGTCCGGGCACGTCTGTCAAGAATTGTACATCGTCATCCACAAAAAACAGGTATTCGCCATGACAGGCAGCCGCCCCTCGATTACGCGCTTCAGCCGCATTCACCAATCCGTCCGTAGTGACACTTTGGGCATCGCTGGGTACTGGCGTTCCTGCAGGATGCACCACCACAATGTCGCGATAGCCATAAGCGCGACATTGGGTGATTAATTGGGTGCAGTGGTCGGGATTGCGGGTGGGAATGACGATTGATATGGTCATACGTCCCTCACTAAGCGGTGATGTGCCAACCAGCGTGGTGCCACCTGCGTCCATTCTAACTGGCGTACCTGCGCTTGAATGCGTGGTGCATCAAACACCCGTATGCTTGCTACGGTGAGTGCCGTAGCGAGGGCCTGACTATCCCCTGCCGGTACCAAGATTCCAGCCTCCCCGACGAGCGCCGCCCGATCCCCCACTGGGCTGGTGATGACGGGCACGCCTTGGGCCAGGCTTTCGCAGATTTTGAGGGGGTAGCGGGCGGCGGCGGCGTTGGTATCGGGGACGGGGTCGATGCTGACGTGGGCCTGCGCCAAGAGCGCCGGGATGGCCGTGGTGGCAACTTGGCCAAGCCACAGACAGCGGGTGCTCAGCCCTAATTGCTCCGCCAGCTGTTGGAGTGCGCCGCGCTCATGCCCGTCACCTGCGATAACCAAAGGATAACGAGATTGGCTTTGGGCAAATGCCCGTAACAGCAAATCAACGCCATGGCTGTGGGTTGCCAAATTGCCGAAATAAAGCAAGTAGCGCGGCGGTAATTGGTAGCGCTGTTGGAGTGCTGTTTGGGCGCTAGGACTTGCTGGTACGAATTGGGCGGGCTCCAACCCGTTGGGCACGTGCAGGGCATTGCTGCCGTAGCGTTGGCGCAACCAGGCGCTGGCGGTAGTAATCGTGCTGGCGTGGCGCGGTATGGACTGCTCGCCCCAGGCTACCAAACGACGTTGCCAGGCATGCGCAAACTGGTGGGAATCGGCTTCGTCATCGTCGATATCGAGGATGAGCCGGGCCCCACTCCAGCGTTGGGCAATCAGTGCCGCCACCCCATTAATGGGCTGCGCTTTGCACAGGCAAATCACATCGGGCCGATACGCGATGGCGTGCCGCGCTAACTGCCACGCCGCCCACAGCGCGGTGCCATACAACCGCACCCCGTGCAACGGCCCCAGCGCATCGACATGCATTTGCGCCACATGCTGGATGGTCACCCCCGCATCGTGGCTGATCCGTGACTGCAACGTCTGGTAGTGGGGGTGCAACCCCAGGAATGTCACTGCGATGCCCTGGGCCGCGACTGCTCGTGCCAACGGCAACCAACGTCCGCGCGGGCTGGGGTGGTGACTGGCACTGGTACTCAACATGACCACACGCATAATCTATCCTCGTGGGCGCTGGCACATTATTTGTGCCAGTGCCGGTACCGCCATATCGCTGCCAACGCGCTGAAGGCATCGCGCGGCCTAATTTTTTTGCCTGCCCGATACGGACGCCCCTGATACGCCACCGGCACTTCGTGGATGGTGTAGCCGCTCCGGACCACTTTGGCCGTCAACTCAGGGTCGATGTCAAAGCGATCGTTGTCGATGGTGATGCCTGCCAGCACGGTGGTCCGCCACATTTTGTAGCAGGTCTCGAGATCACTCAAATCACTGCCGTAGCCCAGATTGAAACAAAAAGTCAATAGCCGATTGGCCACAAAATGACTGAGGAGCATGCCCTTGGGCATCCCCCGTCCAAAGCGCGTGCCATAGACCACATCAGCTCCCGACTCAATCAACGCCAACATCGCCACAAAATCGTGCGGGTCGTATTCGAGGTCGGCGTCTTGGATGACCACCACCGGCGCCTGTACCACCCCCAACGCACTACGAATGGCCGCTCCTTTGCCTTGGTTATGGGGGTGGCAAATCAGTTGGATCTGGTAGGTGGTTGCGAGGCGTTGGGCCACGGCACGGGTGCCATCCATTGATGCATCGTCGACCACAATCACTTCGATGGCAAAGGGAAGTTGATGGAGCTTGGTGACAATCGCTTCCAAGGTATGAATTTCGTTGTAGACCGGGATGACAACGGCGAGTTTAGGCGTTACAGTCATTCCACACCTCTTCGATTGCCTGCTGTAATTGCTGCCACGTGGTGTCGTTGATGGGTATTATACGGGGTGTTTTTTGGGCAAAAAACTGGGTAATGGCAGATTGCCACGCAGCGGGATTATCAGGGGCAACCCGGGCCACCACCCCCGCTTGATTGGCGATGGCACCAACCGTACTCGCGATAATCGGTAACCCCACCGTCGCCGCCAACGTGGCCACGCCACTGACACTGCCACTGCGATATGGTAACACGAGCAAGTCGGCTGCCTGTAAATAATCAACAATCTGTTCGTTGGCAATATAGTGGTCATGGATGATGACACGTTGTTCCAGTTGGTAGCGTTGGATTAGCTCCTCGACAGGTTGTTTCGCCTGCCACCATTCCCCTGCGATGAGGAATAGGTAGGGCTGCTGACGTTCGGCCATGGCCTTGATGATAGTGTCAATCCCTTTATAGGGTCGTACAAACCCCAAACACAACACAATCTGGGCATCTACCGGCAACCCGATGCGTTGGCGGGCTGTGGCTTGCTCGGGGATGGTACTGCCCACCACCGCCGCGTGACTCGGCAACGGCGTCACTCGCCACGGATGCTGCCAGTCGGGCAGACGCGTGGCTTGGTCGCCCAAAAAAACCACCCCATCGGCACCCTGCAATATCGCTTGCGCCAACCAACGCTGCCACGCGGCCGCATCAGGCTCCACTAATTGATGACTAATGGCGATGGTGGTGATGCGCGCGCGGCGGGCATACCACGTCACCAACCAGATCAACGGGATCCAGTAAGGCGTCCACCATTGCCAGATAATCAGGTCGTATTGACCAGGGACAATCTGGCGTAACGCCCGCCACCATGACAGCGGATTGCTGCCATCGAGCCACCTATCGACCTGACATTCAATCGGGTGTTGGCTGGGGTCGGCGGCGGTATTACCGGGGAAGAGCCAGCGTGGGTAGAGTGGGGCAAATCCCCACGTCGTGACCGTATGTTGCTGCTGCAAAAAATTACTCAGCATGCTGGTGAAGTGGGCCACTCCGCCACGGTGAGGTGTGGTGGGACCAATCAGCAAAATCCGCATCCTATATCCTCCCCTGTGGTGGCTGGCGCCAGATCCGCCAGCGCCGCATCCATAATTGCAACCACACGGTATGCCAGACAATGGTGGGTTCGTGCGTTCGCTGATTCCCGGCGTATTGTATTTGATTGTAGGCCGTACAGACGGCGCCCACCATGTCGGCTAGCACCGGGAGTGTCGTCGCCGTGAGTTGCGCCACATCAGTGGCCGTCGCATTCATTGCAAGTGGCAGGCCGTGGTAACGATAGAGCCAACAAATCCCCGCATACTGCATACGAATGCGTTGGGCGATTGTATAGCTCCACCACCACACCACCACGCTTATTATTCCACCGCCGCCAACCAACAGTCCAATCAGCCACCAAATCCAACGCCCATCTGTGGGTTGTGCTGTACGTTCGCGTGGTGCGGTGGCGCGTTCGACCGTGGGTGTGGATATTTGTAATGGTGTTTTATTGGGAAAAAATGTGGGGGCGACAGCGGTGAATCGTGGGGTGACAATTATCGTCGTCGCTATCGCTTTCGGCGATGTTACAGGGCTACGCTCCGTGGTATAGCCGGCCGGGGTTGGCTCGAAACGTTGCCAGCCATAACCTTCGAAGTAGACTTCGACCCAACTATGTGCTTGCGCTTCTCGCACAACCAACGCCCCCGTCCCATCAGGCGTGCCCATGGCGTAGCCTTGGGCGAGCCGGGCCGGGATGCCTTGGGTGCGCAACAGTACCACCATGGCCGTGGCGAAATCATCACAATAGCCCCGGCGACTCGTAAACAAAAAATATTCGACCCAATCACTCGTAGTCGGCGGCGCCGGCCGTTGCTCGTCATAACGCAAACGCCGCAGTGCCGTCTCGACCGCCACGGCTTGGTCATAGGCCGTCGTTGCTTGGGCTGTGGCCACGATTGTTTGGGCATAGGCGCTGATTTGGGGTGGGAGCGCAGTGGGTAAGGCGGTGTAGATGGCGCGAATGTCAGCGCGTGCTGCTGGTGCCGTGCGCAATGCATCAGCCGATGCCGTGCTGGCATCACTCATGAATTGGTATTGTTGGATTGCCCCTCCTCGTATCGCCACGATACTCGCGCCGTCGCTGGGGAGATTAGCTAGATGGGTCACGGTGACGGCCACATTATACCGAATAGGGTGTCCCATGCTCAGGAGCATGCCGTCACGTGCTGGCGTGGCCAGTGTGACTTCGCTTTGCACGAATGCAGTTGCAGGCGGATTGTTGGTCAGTGGGATGTCGCGATCGACCGTGGTCACTTGACTAGGGGTCTGTTGGTTCCACCCTTGGCCGGTGTACCAATCAAATGTAGTTGCGCGCAGATAGTTAGGGGCGCTACTACGTAACCGCAACACCTCGGTTTGTCCGAGGTTGCGTGCGCCACCAACGGTCATAGTGGTGTTGGTAAATCCTCCTATTGCCCCAGTGGCAGGAGTACTAGTAGTGCCACTCCCCAACACCCACCCCCAGGCTTGTTGTAGACTGCTCAATGGGGTGCGCAAGGCATTCCAGCCTGCCAACACTCGGTCATCGCGCGCCGGAATCGGCAAGAGTGCCGCAATCACCAGTGCCAGACAAATAATCCCTACAGCTTGCCCAAGCAATTGGGTTGCTGTTTGTTGTGGGCGATCAACATGATTATCTCGCCAAGTGACTTCGCGCCAATGAATCTGATTGAGCGCCACCAACGCCAATGCCCCACCGACAAATACCCCAATGCTAGTGGCATCTGCTCGGGGCGCAAACGCATAATTTAACAGTAAGGGCAACACAGATATACCAAGACTAATCCATACCGCATGGACCCGAAGTAATACCCAAGTGCTGACCACGGTGAGCAGGTAGGTAAGGATTGCCAGCACCACCACAAACATCAAGCCATCACTACTCGCTTGACCAGCCTGGATATGATGCCACCAGCGTATACAGTGCAATATGATTTCGTCGCTGATATCGAGATAGCCGTTGAGGCGTATCGCATAGGCGTCACCGAGGGTATTGGCAACCTCATTCCGGACGACCGGTGCCAGCCACCCTACCAACGCCAACGCCCCGACCACCACCACTCCCGTATAGACAATCAGGCTATCAGTACGCCATCCCCAGACGGCAATTGTCGTTGCAATGACTGCCACAACGGCGAGTTGGGGCAAAAAGGCACTCCCATTCACCCAGCCCGCCACCACGATTTGGTGGTAGAGCAACCACTGCAAGCCTAGCTGTACCAGCAATACCATGAGTGCTGGCCAGCCAATGCGGCGCCTGTTCGTAGTTGCTCCTCCTCCACGCTGCTCCATTGTTATTCGGGTGGCAACCCAAAAACCCGACAGGCGTTTTGCCAGGTTTGTTGGGCGACAT
>CANFUF010000148.1 GCA_947450095.1 Roseiflexaceae bacterium | reverse complement strand
TCGTTCATAAATTGGACGGCGTGATCATCGTTGTCAAACAGTGGGAAGTACAGGCGGATGACATGTTGCGGGCCGCTCGGTTCAGGTGCGGCGGGGGCTGGTGCCGGTTTGGGTGCCGATACGGCGGCCCGGCTGGGAGATTTGATGACATCGTGGGCGCCGTGATTGGAGGCGCCGTATTTGCGTTGCTCTGACATGGTGTTTCCTGTAGGTGGTGTCGGATGACTCACGGAAGGAGGCGTGGCAGGGGATTGTGTTACCGGTGTAGGATTTGTCGGTGCCGCGTTGGTCGAAGGTGGTGCTGTCCGCATTTGGACAGCAGGTGCTGCGGCGGGTTCTTCGCTATGGATAATGGCTTCGACTTTGTCAATCATCAGTTGCATGCCATCATTGCGGCGGTCGAGTTTGCCGATGATGCGCACCACGGAATCGTCATGGAGCAAAGCCCGGAATTTTTCGTAGGATTTGGGGAAGGCCACACATTCCATGCTGGCAGCCAGGTCTTCAAAGACCCCCACAAACATACTGTCTCCTTTTTTGGTGGTGACAGTTTTGGTGGCACTGAGCATCCCGGCAAAGGTGAGTGATTGCCCGACCATTTCGTCGTTGACGGCCCCGAGTGAGGTAACATCGCTCAAATCGACGTCGCGCAAGGCTTGCACGACGGGGTGGTCTGAGACATACATGCCCAGCAGTTCTTTTTCCCAGGCGAGGAGCTCGCGGTTATCTTCGCGAGATTCGCGCAAAATGGGGAATTGCACGGCGGCCACATTGACGGTTGTGGCACTGCTATCGCTGGTGCCCATCAAATCAAACAAACTCGATTGGCCGCTGGCGCGGGCTTTTTGGGCACCACTGGCGGCATCGAGAACTTGATCAAGCACGGCGAGTTTTTGGCGGCGGGTACCGGTCAGCGAATCAAAAGTACCGGCTTTGATGAGACTTTCAATCACCCGTTTGTTGATAAGTTTCTGGTCGACGCGATCGGCAAAATCAGCCAGGCTACTAAACGGCGTATCGCCCCGGGCGGCGATGATAGCTTCGACGGGGCCTTCGCCGACGTTTTTGATGGCGGCCAATCCAAAGCGCACGCCCCGATCAAAGCGAATATCGCCTCCTACCACCGAGTCATTGATGCGCTCAATAGTAAAGTCGGCTTGGCTGGCGTTGACATCGGCGCGGAGCACCGCCACACCCAATTTGGCACATTCGTTGACCGCTTTGGCCACATCTTCGATTTGCCCAGCCGATCCTTTGAGGACGGCGGCCATGTATTCGGTCGAGAAGTTGTTTTTGAGATAGGCCGTCTGGTATGACAACAAGCCGTACAAGGTAGCGTGGGGGCGGTTGAATGAATAGCCGGCGAAGGGCTGAATGAGATCCCATAAGGTTTCGGATTGCTCTTTGGTCAAACCGTTCTTGAGACAGCCATCTTTGAAGCGCGGTTCTTCGGCGGCCATCATCTCTTTTTGTTTTTTACCGATAGCTTTGAGGACGATATAGGCTTGCCCAAGGGTATAGCCGGCGATGACTTGGAGCAGCTGCATAATCTGCTCTTGGTAGACGATGACGCCGTAGGTATCTTCGAGGATGGGCTTGAGAATGGGGTGGAGGTATTTAATCCCCTTGGGATTGTTTTTGTTTTGGATGTAGACCGGGATTTGTTCGAGCGGACCTGGGCGATAGAGCGCCACCATGGCATAGATGTCTTCGACGCGGGTCGGTTTGAGTTCACGCAGGTAGCGCACCATGCCCGCAGATTCGAGCTGGAATACATTGACGGTATTGCCACTACTCAGCGACTCGAAGGTTTTTTTGTCGGTGAGGGGGATATCGCCCAGTTGCATGGCGTTGCCGGTCGAGATTTCGATGTAGCGCAACGTTTCGGCCACTGCCGACAAATTGGTCAGCCCGAGGATATCCATTTTGAGCAGGCCGATTTTGGCCAAAGTAGGGCCTTCATAGGCGGCCATCAGCGAGTTTTCGTCTTTGGTAGTGCGTTGCAGGGGGACCACTTCATCGAGCGGGTTGCGGCTAATCACCACGCCACAGGCATGGGTACCGACGTTGCGCATACGCCCTTCGATGCGTTGGGCCCAGTCGATGATTTGTTTGGTTTCGTCGCTTGATTCGTAGAGTTGCTTGAATTCGGGGGCTTTTTCGAGGGCATCGCGCAAGGTGATATTGGGAGTATTGGGGATGAGTTTGGCGATGCGGTCGACTTCTGACAACGGCACGTCGAGGGCTCGACCCACATCGCGGATAGCAGCTTTGGCACCAAGGGTGCCATAGGTGATGATTTGGGCGGTATTTTCGCGGCCGTATTTGCCAGCAATATAATCGAGGATTTGGCCACGGCGGGTATCGGCAAAGTCGACGTCGATATCGGGCATTTCGAGCCGTTCGGGGCTCAAAAAGCGTTCAAACAGTAGTTTGTTGGCGACGGGGTCGACGTCGGTAATCCCCAAGCAGTAGAGCACTAATGAGGCGCCGGCCGAACCACGAGGCAGACAGGGAATGCCGTTGCGGCGGGCATACGACACATAGTCCCAGACGATGAGCATGTAGTCGGGGAATCCGGTTTTGTTGATGACATCGAGCTCATACATCAAGCGTTCGGGGTAGCCGAGGGGCACACTGCCGTTGAAGCGCCGTACGAGGCCTTCTTCGCAGACAAAGCGGAGGTAGGAAGAGGCGTCATGCCCCGCAGGGATTTCGAAGGCGGGGAGCTGGATTTTGCCGAAATCGAGTTTGAGGTTGACCATGTCGGCGATACGGCGAGTGTTTTCGATGGGGGCGGTACCATAGCGCTTGAAGCGCTTCCAGATGTCGTCTGCCGACAAAATATGGTAGCTCTCGTCCATGTCGTATTTTTTGGTGCAGAGCTCGTTGAGGGTCATGTTGAAGCCCATGGCCATCACCATGCGGTGGGCATCAAGGTCGCTGGCATTGATGAAGTGGCTATCGCAGGTGGCGACGAGGGGGATGCCCAATTCTTGGCCGATTTTGATGAGTTCGTCGTTGATTTCTTCGAGTTCGGGGGTGTTTTCGTGGAGCTGGAGCTCGAGGAAGTAGCGGTCGGGGCCAAGCAGATCACGGAACCAGGCGGCGGTTTCGCGGGCTTTGTCGGGTTGGCGTGACTGAATATATTGGGCGACTTCGCCAGCGATACATGCTGACGTAACGACTAAGCCTTCGTGGTGGTTGAGGAGCAATTCACGGTCGATGCGCGGTCGGGCAAAAATCCCCTTGGAGCCCATTCCTTCGAGGTGGGCTTTGGTGGTGAGTTTGACCAAGTTGCGGTAGCCGGTCATATCGGTGGCTAAACAGAGCAAGTGATTATAATTCCGCGAGCCCCGTTGGGTGGGGTCGGTGCGGTTATGTGGGGCGATATAGGCTTCGAGGCCGATAATCGGTTTGACGTTGGCTTTTTTGGCGGCATTATAAAAATCAATTGCGCCATACATAACGCCGTGGTCAGTAACGGCGATGCTATCCATGCCGAGCTCGGCGGCGCGTTTGACGATGCCGTTGATAGTCGCATAGCCATCAAGCAGGCTATATTCGGAGTGGACGTGAAGATGCACAAAATCGTTCATTGTAGTACCGTTAATATGAATACACAGGCCGGTTTCTCTCTGGTAGTATAGCACGATACCGGTTATTTTTGTCATCAAAATTTAATCTCGCAGTGGTAATTCACCGCGTTTGTTTATGGTTTTTTATGCAATAGGATGAGGTAAACCATGTGTGGTGCAACACGATTTAGCTGGCATGATACGCACGATCCACTGCTTGTGTCAGCGACACCCATCGCTACGGCTTCAGGGGAGTACGAGGTGCGTTATTGGGCGGGGACGCCAGTATTGCCCGTGCGAGATGCCTTGGGGACGTTGGCATTGTGGCATTGGGGCAACCGCAATGACGTGGCCGGGTTGCCTGCGACTGGTTGGGCTCAAAGAGAAAGTGTAGTGGTGGGCAAGTGGCAACGCCACAACCCCCAGTTTGTCCAAATTCCCGCGACTGCGGGATACGAACAAGGGGTATGGTTTGGGATTACCCATGGCATCCATGGTATCGTGGTGGCCGACCGCGTATTTATGTTGACTATCGCCGCAGATGCCGCCTATCAGGCCATGACACACCATCCGCGTATGCCATGGTTGATTGATCAGACAACAATTGTGCCAATGGCGGGGAGTCGTCAGCAATTAGGGTTGTGGTGAGTGTGGGGCAATATCGGCAACGATGATGCCTTGGTAGCGGGTCGTGCCATCGGCGTTTTGTCCGATAGATTCTGGCGGGCGCCCGAGGAAGTGTGGTGTGGTGGTGATGTGCATATCGGGACCATAGGTAGTGCGGATGTAGTCAATATAGGCTTTGGTAAAGGCAACATCGATATCTACATCATTGGCAATGTCGACGGTAAGAGTCACAGATATGCGTTGCGGTGAATTCGGTTGCCAGCTGAGTGTGGTCGATCGAAAAAACCAAATTCCACCGCCAATAAAACAAAGGAGCAACACGACGGCAATGATAATGCGTTGGGTGAAAAATGCTGGGCGCCGCGTAGGGGAATTATTGACTTTGGCGGTAGGTGGTGACGGTGGACTCAGTGCTTCTGGTGGTACAAACGACAATTCATTGGTGGCAATATGCTGTTGGGCATCTGATGGTGTAATCACATTGGTAGTGTATTGGGGTTCCCCCAGCGCATGGGTAATGTTGGGACCACTACTCGAGGTAATAATGGCGCGGGTGGGAATCGGGGAGGTATCACGGATAACCGGTAGGATGTTGGTGTCTTCGCTCCGAATGACGGCCCGAATGGCAGCCCGCATATCGAGTGCACTGAGAAAGCGTTCGTTGGGGTTGAGTTGCAAGGCGTGTTGAACGACGTCAGCGGTGAGTTGCGACACATGGGGGGCGAGGTCACGCACCGGCGGGAACGAGAAGGGTTTTTGGCCACGGGGGTCGCGGCCGGTGAGCAAGTGGTGCATGGTGGCGCCGAGGGCATAGATGTCTGAGGCGACGGATACATCACCGCGATATTGTTCGGGTGGGGCATAGCCAGGGGTCCCCATGACGACGCCTCGTTGACTATTGGTGAAGCGCGCAATCCCAAAGTCAATCATTGTTGCAAACCCATCGTTGTCAAACATAATATTGGATGGTTTGACATCACGGAATACCACTGCATTGGCTTGGTGATGTAAATAATACAAAATATCGCAGACTTGGCTGGCGATTGAGAGAACTTCGCGTTCACTCATTTGGCCACGTTGGCGCAATACATCTTCGAGGTCGGTGCCACGCACCATATCCATGATGATATAGACTCGACCATTTTCGATAATACAACTATAAAAATGAGGGATACCAGGATGCGCCAGCGTTGCGAGTAACCGGGCTTCGACGGCACAGCGTTGGAAGGCCTCGAGGGCTTGATCGGGGTCAAGGGGCAAGGCTATTTCTTTGATGGCATAGGTGCGATGGCTGTTGTCATCGATGGCCTCAAAAATGACGGCTTGGCCGCCGGTTTTGATGACGCGCACCAAAAAATAACAGTTGTTGCCATCGACAAAGCCGAGTGCTTGGGTGCAAAACCGGCAAACGGTAGCACGGCGCGAATTAATGCGCCGGCAGCGTGGGCAGAGAATGTCTGGACGTATCGGAATCATCAGGCATCCTATTTAGGCACTAAGGCGCTCAAAAATAGCCAAAGTTTCAAAATGAGGCGTTTGTGGGAACATATCGTACCCTTGTAACGATACCAGGCGGTACCCCTCGGTCAAAATAGCGGCATCGCTCAGCTGTGATAATGCGTTGCACGACACATAGATTAATTTCTGCGGGGCGAGGCGCAAAATCTCACGACAAACATCGGTCCCTAACCCGACACGTGGTGGGTCAACGACGATGGTGTCAAATGTACGAGTCGTGGTGCGTAAAAAATCAGCCACATCGGCGACTTCAGCAGTGACATTGGTGTGGGGTGAGGCTGCTATGTTGTGATGGCAGAGTTCGATGCTTTCGGCCACCGATTCTACGCAATGTACGTGTCCGACTTGTGTCGCTAAACTCAGTGCAATCGTGCCGACGCCCCCGTATAAATCGGCGACGTGGTCAGCATGTCCGACGGCAGATTTGATGGCACCGAGCAAGGCATCGAGTAAGTAGATGTTATTTTGAAAAAACGTATTGGGACCGATAAATAAGGTGTTATCGCCGACGCGCATCGGCAGGAGTGCTTCGCCCCAGTGGCGAAACAGCGTGCCAAACGATACATCGGAGGGACCATCGTTGCGGAGCCAATGGACACTATGTACATCGGGGTGAGCCAAGGTGGTTTGGGCAACTTGTTCCATTGCAACGGTATATTCATCGGTAGGTGCGCTGGTGAGTAACACAATCATATAACGATTGTTGGGGCTCCGGCGCACAATGATATAGCGCAGAAAGCCTTCATGGCTCCGTAAATTGTAGTCGGGCAATCCCAACGCTTGGGTCTGTTGCCAGGTCTGATGGGCAATGTCAAAGGCTGCTGGTGGGATGAGATGACAAGTGCTGAGATCGATGATGTAATTGAATTTGCCACCCCGGCGCAATCCAAAGCGTCCTTTGCTGGAGATGAAATCCATGCGGGTGCGGTACGTCAATGGGTCAGGTGAGGCGATAACATATGGGGGCGGAATATCAGTGGGGAGTTGCGTTTGCCATAAATCAGCCAATGCTTGGCTTTTGGCTGCGATTTGGTCACTATAGGCAATATGTTGAAAAGTACATCCACCACACATGTCGTTGGGTGGGGCATGGGGGCACGTCGGGTCAATGTGTGGCACCTGACGTGTATGATTAATGACTGTTTGTCGGAAGAGTTTGGGAGTAAGCATGCACAACCTTAAAAATAAAGAGATTACTAATTGTACTACACAACCTCACCTATTGCCGCTATTATCCATGTGGTATCAATACTTGAACCAAAATCTTATACAACATTCAGCAAATCTTAACAAAGAAAGGCTACACTAAACCTGTGCATTTAATGCACAGGTTTAGTGTACGGAATTTTGGTGAAAAAGAGAGTGCCAATGACTACATCCTCGTCGATTATGATTTTGACCAGTGATGCTGGGAGTGGACATCGTAGTGCGGCTGCTGCGATTGAACAACAAGTGCGCGGATTCGCAAAAACCATCGTCGTGAACCCTGCACATCACCCATTGGCGTCACGGACGCTCGAACGGGCTGAGCGCTTTTATTTGGATATGGTGAATCGTTCGCCGGAGCAATATGCATTTGCCCATGGCTTGACCGATGCACCTGGGTTAGACTTATTTTTAGAATACTCATTAGCGGGGACGATTCGGCGTTCGTTAGTGTCATTAATCGCAACACACCAACCCGCTGTAGTGGTGAGTGTTTATCCATTACTTACCCGAATTATATCGGGCACATTCAAGCCATGGCAATTACCCAAACTAATGACGGTAGTCACGGATTTGGGCAATGTACATCGGGCGTGGTTTAATATTCACGACGATTGCGTGGCAGTGCCATCATTAATTGTGCGTGACAAAGCGATTAAGTGTGGCATTGATGTGCAACGGGTAGTGCATACGGGCCTACCGATTAATCCGGCCTTCGGGTATGCCCGGGCGCCCCAAGCAGTATTGCGCCGCAATTTAGGCTGGGATCAATCATTACCCACTTTGTTATTGTTGAGTGGTGGGGCAGGGATTGGGCCGGTGGTTGAAATGGCACGGGCGCTTGATGATGCAGCGACTACCCATCAATTGGTGATTGTGGCTGGACGGAATGAAGAATTAGCTAACGATTTACGGGCGTATCCATGGCAACATCCCACCCATATTTATGATTTTGTGGCATTACCTGATTTGTTACATGCCGCTGATGTGGTAGCCTCAAAAGCAGGTGGTTTGACGGTAAGTGAATGTATGGCAGCGGGAAAGCCAATCGTGTTTTATGGTGAAGCACCTGGTCAAGAAGAAGGCAATCGT
>CANFUF010000147.1 GCA_947450095.1 Roseiflexaceae bacterium | reverse complement strand
TATTCAGCATTTTCCATTTTCCATTTTCCATTTTCCATTTTCCATTTTCCATTTTCCATTTTCCATTTTCCATTTTCCATTTTCCATTTTCCATTTTCCATTTTCCATTTTCCATTTTCCATTTTCCATTCATTTCTCGCACAGAGGCCACAGAGGCGTTTGTCACTTCATACTCCCGACTTCACGCTTCCTACGTCAAAAAACGCACCCAACCAGCATCAGCCGGTCGGGTGCGTTTTTGTGGGTACGAGGATTAGTGAGAGCCACCACTGGCTTGGCGTTGCATTTCGGTGCGCCCGCCCCACTTGCCTGGCCAGCCGGGCAAGAGTAAGCCAAGGAGCATGGCGACCAAAGCGACCCAAAAGGTCAACGTGTAGGTGTTTTTGAAGCCGATCACGTTTTCGTCACACGCTGCTTGGATTTGGGCGCGAATTTTGGTCTTGGCGTCGACCGCCATGGTCGAGGGCAGTGCCTTGAGCTTGTCGGCTGCCGCAGCGGGGATATTGTCGGCATCGGCCACGCCTGGCGTTTCACATAGCCCAAAACGCGCATCTTTGGATGTGGTAATCGTTGCTTGGGCTTTGTTTTGTTGTTCTTTGACACCTGCAGACAACGAGCTCGTCAGCACTGTCGCCAAAATGGCCACGCCGATTGATTGCACCACAAAGCGGGTGCCGTTGACGAGTGACGAAGCGCGGGCGATTTTTTGTTGAGGGGCACTACTCAAGGCCGTGGCAAACGTGGTTTGTACCGTCAAACCCAATGCCACGCCACGGAGGGCCAACAACCACATGATATTGCTGATGGGAGTCAGGGCTTGGATTTGCGATAATTGCCACGTATTGATTAACAAAATCCCAAATCCGAGCATGATGAGTACGCGGGGACCGATTTTGTCAAACAAGCGTCCAGCAAACGGAGTGGTAATACCTGCCGCAATTCCTAAGGGCAACAAGGTCAAACCGGTATTGAATGCTGAGTAGCCACGGAGCGCCTGTAAATAAACGGGCATCAAGAATTCCGCACCAAAGAGTGCCACCACCGTCACATAGCCAATCAAATTGGCCATGGTGAAGGTCGGGACACGGAAGAGTCGTAAGTCAAGCATTGGCTCGGGTGCCACAAACAATTCGATGATAATCCACGAAATGATACCAACGGCGCCAATAGCAAACCACGTGAGTACGGTGCTATTGGTCCAGCCATTTTCAGCAACGAGGGTGGTGGCATACAACACCGAACCAAATCCGACGCTGGTGGCAATAATCCCGAGGGGATCTGCTTTGGGTTTGGTCGCGGCAATTGTATCTTTGGGGAGCCAATTGGTCGCCAAAATCGAACCCACAATGCCGATGGGAATGTTGATGTAAAAAATCCAACGCCACAAATCTAAATCAACGAGCCAACCACCGAGAATCGGGCCCAGTGCTGGTGCCAGTACCAGCGCTATCCCAAAGAACCCCAAGGCAGTGCCTTGCTCTTTGGGCGGGAAGGTGCGGTAAATAAATGCCGGTCCGAGTGGTTGTGCCAAACCACCACCGATGCCTTGAATGGCGCGGGCGATAATCAACACAGTTAGTGATGGTGCGAGCCCACACGACAATGAGGCCAACACAAACAAAACCAACCCAGCGATATAGATGCGCTTGGTGCCAAAGCGATCTGCCAAAAACCCGCTGAGAGGGGTGGTGATACCGAGTGCCAATACATAGACGCTGATAATCCACTGTGAATCAGTCAGGCTGGCTTGGTATTCGCGTCGGAGCGTTTGGAATGCGACATTAATGACGGTGGTGTCGAGAATAATCATGAACAACCCAAAGACCACTGAAATAAGCACTTTCCATTTGTGCTCAAGACCCGGTCGCGCTGTAGTCGTGCTGGTCACAAACCCTCCTTAGGTTAATTGATATTTCCTACGTTTAATACGGATTAAGCGTCAAAAAAGATTGAATATTTAATCACCTATTTGGGTGATTTTTAGGATGTGATGTGCTTTTCCGTTTTGATTAGTTACCGTATATTTATTTTGACATGATGATGCATACTAGCGACATATTTCAAAAAAATATGTTGTTCATACCAAAAATAGAGAGTATTTTGCTATTGTATCGTTTTTTTGATAAAAAATATGATTTGTATCGTTGGTGTAATCACACAGTAGTATGTATGCCTATAATAATAATATATGCGTGCGTATGCTTGTATAATACTCTTATTCATGCACAACGCATTATAGTTGTAAGGAGTCCATATGTTACCGTCAAATTGGAAAGAGCAATTACGTTATCGGCTCGATAACATTTTTGCCAAAGGAACCGGCGCGCTGATTGTGTTGCTTGCTGTGGCATCGTTGGCAATTATTTTTTTAGTGGCGTTAGTTGTCAAAGTATTTAACCTCGCGCCCGACGACATTTCGTTGCCCAAACTGATGTGGATGGGCTTGATGCGCACCCTTGACTCCGGCACTATGGGTGGCGACGAGGGTGGTTGGCCATTTTTGTTTGCCATGCTTACCGTCACTGTTGGTGGTATCTTTGTCGTCAGTACGTTGATTGGTATTTTGAGCTCTGGTATCGAAGAACGTCTCGATGCATTGCGCCGTGGCCGCTCACGGATCGTCGAATCAGGTCATACCGTCATCCTGGGGTGGTCACCAGCGATTATTACCCTCGTGTCTGAATTGGTCGAAGCCAATGCCAGCCAGCGTGATGCCTGTATTGTCATCATGGGTGACAAAGATACCGTCGAAATGCAAGAAGAAATCGCCGATAAAGTGGGTGATACCCGCACCACGCGGGTAGTGTGTCGGACCGGCAACGCCATCGAGGCTACTGATTTGCAGCTCGTCAGCCTCCAGACCGCTAAATCAATCATTGTGGTGCGCCCTGAAGGCGAAGACCCCGATTCCCAAGTCATCAAAGTATTGTTGGCCATCACCAAATCACCGACCCGCCGTCCCGAACCCTACCATATCGTCGCCGAAATCTACAACCCCGAAAACTTCGATGTCGCCAAAATGGTCGGTGGCGACGAAGTTGAACTTATCGCCGTGGGTGATTTAGTGGCGCGCATCATGGCGCAAACCTGCCGCCAATCGGGCTTGTCGATTGTCTATACCGAATTGCTTGACTTTGGTGGCGACGAAATCTACTTCAAAGCCGAACCAGCCTTGGTTGGACATACGGTGGCTGACGCCATGAATTCATTCCAGACGGCTACGGTGATGGGGATTCGTACCGGTGATGGCGCATCAAAATTGAACCCACTGCTCGATACCGTAATTGGTGCCGACGATCAACTCATCTTTATTGCTGCCGATGACAGTAGTATTCACTACCATGGCCGTGAAGGCATTGCTATTGATGAATCGTTGATCAAGACCGGCACGGTGACGGTGGGCTCCCCTGAACACACACTCATCCTTGGCTGGAATTGGCGTACCCCCGCCGTCATTCGTGAGCTTGATAATTACGTCGCTGCTGGTTCACAAGTCACCGTGGTGTCTTCTGATGTGACCGGCGATGTGGCGGATATTGCCCACGCTATGACGCTCCAAAACCAAATCTTGCACTTCCAAACTGCTGATACCACCAATCGTAAAGTGCTCGAAGGCCTTGACCTCGCCGCTTATCGCCATATTATCGTCATGTCGTATTCTGATGTACTGGAAACACAATTGGCTGATGCGCGTACATTGGTTACCTTGCTCCACTTGCGTGATATTGCCGATCGTAGTGGCCACCGCTTCTCGATTGTCAGCGAAATGCTCGATGTGCGCAATCGTAATTTGGCCGAAATCACCCAAGCCGATGACTTCATCGTCAGCGATCGCTTGATTAGTTTGATGATGGCCCAAGTATCGACCAACAAAGCACTCAACGCCGTATTTGCCGATATGTTCGATGCCGACGGTGCCGAAGTGTACCTCAAACCCATCAGCGATTATGTGCAAACAGGGGTCGAACTCGATTTTTATGCGGTGATTGAGTCAGCGCGGCGCCGCAACGAAATGGCCATCGGCTATCGGATTGTTGCCAACGGTAACAACAAAGAGCTCCAATATGGCATCGTCGTCAATCCTAACAAAACCAATACCGTTACCTTTGATCCGAGTGACATGGTAATCGTGTTGGCAGATTCGTAATAATTACGAAGAAATCCCTAGATGGCGCCATCCATCTAGGGTTTTTGTGTATAAAAATCGTCATGCATACACTCTTTGCAAGGTAGTGTAATATTGCAAAGAGTGTATTGGGGTACAGATAAGGTATAAGAATGGATTATTGGTTGCATCGTATGCTTGTTGTCATAACGATGCTGTATGTAATAATGCCGATTTGGTCGGTTACGATTGCGCAAGCGGCACCCGTACATAGTGATTTTAATGATTCTAATGCGAATACACTCATTCGGGTAATTATTGTGTTAAAAAATAATCCTAGCGCCAATGGGAATCAAAATGAATTTGAAAGTAGAGAGTACCGGCGTATGGTAGTGGCAGTGGCGCAAGCTGATTTTGTGCGCCGGCAAGGCGCGCTTCTTGTTACCGTATCGCGCCGATTTCATCTTTCCCCAATGCTCGTCGCTGATGTGCGTGAGTCTGATGTAGTATTACTCCAACGTGACCCTGCCGTGGTGCGAGTCCAAATTGATAGACCGCGCCCACCCACGCTCGATCAAAGCACTGTTTTGATTGGTTCACGGGCAGCGAACAGTGCTGGCTATGCGGGTGCCGGCACATCCGTAGCGATTCTCGATACTGGGGTAAATAAATTACACCCGTTTTTGACGGGGAAGGTGGTAGCAGAAGCCTGTTTTTCAACCACAGATAATACTTACAAAAGTACTTCGCTTTGCCCCGGTGGGGTTGCAAATTCTACCGCCATAAATAGTGCAGCACCATGCCCAGCCGCCATCGGTTCCTGCAATCATGGTACTCATGTGGCGGGGATTGTGGCGGGTAACCGACTGACCGTCAATGGCCTGGCTATGTCTGGGGTTGCGCCTGATGCCAAACTCATCGCCGTCCAGATTTATTCACGATTCCCCGGTACGAGTTCATACTGTGGTGGGAGTGATTGTGTATTGTCGTTTGATTCTGATCAAACTGCTGCTCTCGAATGGTTGTACGAACAGCGTGCCACGCCCGCATGGGGAACACTTGCTTCCGTCAATATGAGCCTTGGCGGTGATTTATCGGCGACGGCCTGTAATGATGATTCCACAGCGTTTTATATTACCCAGTTGCGGAGCGTCGGGATCGCCACGGTGATTGCAAGTGGCAATGAATCTTCTACTAATGGTGTGTCATTTCCTGGATGTGTAGCCGCTGCGATTACCGTGGGCGCCTCCCAAACCGGCAAATATGGTTCCCAATACATCGATAAGGTTGCGAGTTTTTCGAATTCACCTGCGCTGGCAAATAATGCCCCTGACGCCAATGGAGACCGAGTACTTGATTTTTTTGCCCCAGGTCAACCTATCTATTCATCAATTGCCTATCCTGGGACGACCTATGCGGTTTACTCTGGTACATCGATGGCAACTCCCCATGTGGCTGGGGCGTGGGCCATCCTCAAAGGAATACTCCCTGATGCCTCGGTAAGCCAAATTTTGCAATTGCTGACGAACAACGGCAGCCCAATTACTGATACGCGTACCGTCAATCCATTGACGGTGCCCCGGATAGCCGTTGACGCAACGGTCAATGACATCTTCGATGATGTCACCACCCGTACCGCCACCGTCACAGCCACCAACACTCGTACACTCACCAATACCCGCACACAAACCTCAACCCGAACGGCGAGTGCCACGCGCACCAATACCCCAACGCGTACCAACACGCGCACACGCACTGATACCCGTACTCCAAGTAATACCCGTACTCCCACCAATACCCGTACGCAGACGAGTACTCCTACAGCGAGTTTAACCCGTACCGACACCCGTACACGCACCGACACCCGTACACGCACCGACACCCGTACTCCTACGAATACGCGTACGTCTACCAATACCCGTACGCCTACCAATACTCTTGTTCCGCAGTAGGAAGTGTGACGTGTGAAGTGTCTCTCCTCCCAACGTCATTCCATGCCGGTTACCACGGCAACCTGAGCGTGGAATCTTCCTGCAAGGACGCCCGACGTAAGCCAATCGCCTGTTTTCTCCGCGTCCTCGGCGTGCGCTGTGCCAGACAAAATATAAAATCCGTTCGAATCTTACGGAAAATAATAGTAAATAATCAATTGCACTATGATATCATTGCAATACGGTATATATTATTGAATTTTGATATTGGTGTAAATTGCGATTTTTTACTGTATTGATAGTATTGATCAGTTTACTGCCGGTGTCGCTTGCCGCTGCCCAAAGTACATCGTCCGTAGCTGTTGCCCAATTCGTCTCCAAACCGCAGCGCGTGATTATTACCTTGCGGAGTAGTGTTGGTTTTGAATCACGGAATTTTTCGGCCAATCAGTTGAGTGCGCGACGTGCTCAAGTCCGCCAAACCCAGACTTCATTTATTACCCGCCAAAAAACACGCTTGCGCGCGATTAAACAGCAGATGACAGTATTCCCAATTATTGTTGCTGATGTGAACGCCGCTGATATTACCCTACTCCAAAAAGATAGTGCCGTCCAACACATCCAATCAGATACTGCAGTACCTCCAACCTTGTACGAGACCAATGTAACGATTGGTGCACGCGCCTTACAAAACGCTGGCTATAGTGGTGCTAACACGTCAGTGGCGGTGCTTGATACCGGCGTCAAAAAATCCCATCCTTTTTTGACCGGTAAAGTAATATCCGAGTTCTGTTCCTCGACTACTGTGGCTGGGAGCAGTGTCACAATGTGCCCGGATGGCGCCGAAAAATCTACTGCAGTCGGCAGTGCCGAACCGTGTGCGGCAAGTGTATCAAGTGGGTGTACTCATGGTACACACGTTGCTGGTATTATTGCCGGTAATCGTGTAAACATTACTGATTACTTTGGTGTAGTCCAAGCCACGTCTGGTGTCGCACCCGATGCCAAAATCGTCGCAGTCCAGGTTTTTTCCAAATTTACGACGGCAGCAGATTGTGGCACTGCAAGTTCATGTGTTTTAGCGTATGAATCTGACCAAATTTATGCACTTGAGCGATTATATCTCAATCGTGCGAGTATTACGCCCCCGCTCGTGGCTATTAATATGAGCTTGGGTGGGGGGAAAAGTACAACTTTTTGTGACTATGATGCGCTTAAACCATATATTGACCAACTCCGTGTAGTTAATATCGCCACGATTATTGCGAGTGGTAACGATGGCTATACCGATGGAATTGCAGCGCCTGCATGTATTTCAAGTGCGATTGCGGTGGGGGCAAGTACTACCGACAAACATTTATTTGTCGGTTCAACGCAAGATCAGGTGGCATCGTTTTCGAATGCGCCAACTGCCGCAAATAACGTCGCGAATAGTAATGGTGATCGCTTGCTAGATGTGTTAGCCCCGGGGTATCAAGTATTGTCTTCGGTTACGCCAAACTCAACGAATTTTTATGAACCTGCGGGATATGCCTATTTGTCAGGTACCTCAATGGCTACTCCGCAAGTTGCTGGCACATGGGCGTTGTTACGCAGTATTTCTCCCAATGCCAGTGTGAGTCAGATCCGTGATTGGCTCTACAACAGCGGCACCATTATCAATGACACGCGCTCTGGGACTACATTCCCGATGCCGCGGATTAATTTGACGGCGGCTTACACGATGCTTAATGCGACGGCCACGGCTACGAACACCAGCACCAAAACTGCGACTGCAACGCCAACCAGTACAAATACCAATACTATAACGAAAACGAATACTCCGACGTCCACCAATACCAGCACTAAAAGTGCTACAGCAACGGGGACAAATACGCCCACCAATACCGTAACAGCTACAAATACCATCACCAAAAGCGCTACGGCGACGACAACCGGTACAAATACCAATACCCCAACCAACACCAATACCCCAACCAACACCAATACCCCAACCAACACCAATACCCCAACCAACACCAATACCCCAACCAACACCAATACCCCAACCAACACCAATACC
>CANFUF010000146.1 GCA_947450095.1 Roseiflexaceae bacterium | reverse complement strand
TCGATATGTGATGCCATCGGCAACAACACATGATCCCGAATCGCCGCAAAAGGAGATGCGATTCGATCTTCGTAGCCATCCCAGGCATGCATCACATACAGCGCAGCCCCATGATCGATGACATGCAACTGACGGTGCCACCACAACATGTTGGTGTTGCGGGCGGTGCGATCTATATTGGTCATCATGGCGTCAAACCAGACGACTGCCGAGGCAAGCAACGGATCAACTCGTTTCACCAAGGCCGCATCAAACGGCAAGGCCCCTGGCAAAAAATCACAGGCCAGATTAAGCCCTGCACTGGCAATGATTAACGCTTGCACTTCGTCGTCTGGTTCCGAGCGGGCAAGTACGGGGTCGATGTCGATAAACACTAACTCTGGCACGGGTAAATCACACATCCGGGCCAACTCGCCGACAACTAATTCGGCAACCAAGGCACCACTTCCTTGCCCGGCTCCACGAAACTTGACGACGTACATGCCATCGTCGTTAGCTTCGACTAAACCGGGCAAAGAGCCACCTTCACGGAGTGGCATCACATAGCGGGTGGCGGCCACTGTCCGTAATCCCTGTTTCAAAAAATCCTCATGACCATGGCTGCGACCACCGCAATAATGGTGAGCACCACAACAAAGCGAATCACACCGGTAATCAACTTCCAAACGACCCAGATTGCCAACAATCCAGCCGCAATCTCAAGTGCAGTGTTCATGATGACTCCCTTTGTGTATGACAACTATGCATAAATATACTACACTGAACAGAGTATTGCGTAAATATCATTTTATGCTAAATATTAGATACAATCACCATACGACCGTGGCGCATACCGTGCGCCACGCTGATTACGTGTGGTACGGTGTTTTTTTGCCATGCTTCCATCGACAGCGACAGCGTTTATACAATTTCAAGGATGCATTGTGACCCAATTACCCACGCTACGCCCAATTGATTTGATTGTCGTAACTGCTGGTCGGCTAGCCTCGACAACCGCATTTCGGATAGTCTATCCGTTGCTGCCGTTCCTCAGCCATCGCTTCAATATATCGCTTCAACAAGGCGCGACGCTCATCGCCATCCAAACCGCTGCCTCACTGGCATCACCCATCGGGGGCACCATTGCTGACCGCTTTGGTGAGCGCAAAGCGATGCTCATCGCCTTGGCACTTTTTATCACTGGTGCATTGTCCTGTAGTCTCGCTCGTAGCTTCTTGGTCTTTTTTATAGGATATTTATTGATCGGCCTTGCCACTGCGCTCTATATCCCATCAGGACATGCCTATCTCAGTGCCCGCAGTCACTACGACCGACGTGCCCGTGTGCTGGGAATTTTCGAGATGGCCTGGGCGATTTCGGCCATCATTGGGGTGGCCCCGTTGATGTATCTTATCAATCAACAACAACAAAGCATGGTGGCGTATGCGATTTTGGCGGGCATAGGGGTACTCAGTTTCGTTATGTTATGGCAACTCCCCGAACACCACCACCGCCAACTCGAGGGGCAAGATACGCACCCACCCTTCACCATCGTGACGGCACTCCGCCATCCCGGCTTAGCAATTATGCTGCTTTTCCCACTCCTGGCCTTTGGTGGCAACGATTTGTTTTTTGTGACCCAGAGTGCCTGGCTCAAAAGTAGCGCCTTTGGAGCCAACGAAGCCCTGATTGGCGGCTTATTTGTGATCATTGGTATTGCCGAATTAGCCGGTTCGAGTGCCGTGGTCGCCTTTGCGGACCGCATCGGCAAACGACGCTCGGTGATTGGGGGATTTTTGTTGACCAGTGTCTGTCTGCTGTTACTTCCGTTTGTGGGCAACAACTGGTGGGTAATTACCGTAATGATATTTTTATTTTATTTCCTCATCGAATATGCCGGTGTCGCCAGTTTCCCACTTTTTTCAGAAGCCTTACCTGCCGCCCGCGGCACCATGATGGCCTTGATGGCCGCTGCCGTAGGAATCGGTCGAATTTTTTCGGCGCTTAGCTGTGCGTTTTTGTTTCTCCATGGGGGGTTGTCACTTATTAGTGTCGTTGCCGTCATCGCAAGTTTACTAGGACTATTCGCGTTAACTCGTTCATCACTCACCCCCTCACGCTAAGCGTTATGCTATCACAAGGAGTCCGTATGACCCAATTACCCACGCTACGCCCGATTGATTTAATTGTGGTAACTGCTGGTCGGCTGGCCTCAACCACCGCCTTCCGCATCGTCTATCCATTGTTGCCATTTCTGAGCCACCGCTTCGATATATCGCTCCAACAAGGCGCCACCTTGGTTGCAATCCAAACCGCCGCGGCACTCGCATCACCCATCGGCGGCACGGTCGCGGACCGGTTTGGTGAGCGCAAAGCAATGCTCATCGCCCTGGCACTTTTTATCAGTGGGGCATTATCATGTAGTCTCGCTAGTAGCTTTATCGCCTTTTTTGTTGGGTATTTATTGATTGGCTTAGCCACAGCGCTCTATTTACCCTCTGGGCAGGCCTACCTGAGCGCCCGGAGCCCCTACGAGCAACGGGCCCGCGTGCTAGGAATTTTCGAGATGGCGTGGGCGATATCGGCCATCATCGGGGTGGCACCGTTGATGTATCTCATCAATCAACAACAACAAAGCATGGTGGCGTATGCGATTTTGGCAGGTATCGGGATACTGAGTTTCGTCATGTTATGGCAACTCCCTGAACATCATCACCGCCAACCAATCGAGCATGGCACGCCGGCGACGCTCAATATTATGACATTACTGCGTCAGCCCGGGTTGGTCATCCTCTTGCTCTTCCCATTCCTCACCTTTGGCGGCAACGATTTGTTTTTTGTCACCCAAAGCACATGGCTCAAAGGAGACCTGGGTGCCAACGAAGCCCTCATCGGCGGCTTGTTTGTCATCATTGGGATTGCCGAATTAGCAGGTTCGAGTGCGGTCGTTGCCTTTGCAGACCGGATCGGTAAACGCCGATCGGTCATCTGGGGATTTTTGTTGACTGGCGTTTGTTTGTTGTTACTTCCTTTTGTGGGCAGCAATTGGTGGGTGGTCACGGTCATAATGTTTTTGTTTTATTTCCTGATCGAATATGCCATTGTCGCCACCTTCCCACTTATTTCTGAAGCGTTACCTGCCGCCCGTGGCACTATGATGGCCTTAATGGCGACCGCTGTAGGCATTGGCCGTATTTTTTCGTCACTCAGTAGTGAGTTTTTGTACCTCAAAGGGGGGATGCCACTAATTAGTGCCGTTGCGGTACTGACGAGTGTATTGGGGCTCATCGCCTTGACTCGCTCGCAACTTACCCCCAAACGCTAACCGAGATGTGATGTCTGCTTAACATTCATGGCGCATACTATCCATGATTTTTACTACGAGGAACATGTATGAGCACACTCCCTGTTGTCGGTGTAGCCCTCACCTCTCGCCATTTACCCCAACACCTCGATTGGATTTTGGCCAATCAACGCGACCTCGAAATCCAAGATATCACCGATCCCGATCTGCTCGACGGTGATTGGCAAGCCCGGGCCTACGCTATCCGCGACATGCTCCACGCCCATACTGGGCGCCGGGGCATCCATGGGCCGTTTTATGGCATCGACATCGGCTGCAAAGACCGCGCCATCCAAGCCGTGGTACAACAACGCTTGTTACAAGGGCTCGAATTTGCTCAGATTGTGGGTGCTAGTCACATGGTAGTGCACAGCCCATTTATGGCGTTTGGCTCACCATTTAGTGCAATCCAACCCAAAACCCTTGCCAGTACCATCCAAATTGCCAACCACATCATGGCGCCTGTGGTTGCCAAAGCCGCCGAAATTGGGTGTTTGTTGGTCATCGAAACCATCCAAGACCAACATCCAGCACTGCTCCGTAGCCTGATTACCTCGTTTGAGTCACCGTGGGTCCGTCACAGCATCGACGTGGGGCATGTACGCATCACGATGACTCGTGGTGGTGCCAGTATTCCCGAGTGGATTCGCCAAAACGGCGATGTACTCGAGCACGTCCACCTCCAAGACAACGATGGGAGTTACGATGCTCACCTCGGACTGGGGCAGGGCGATATCAACTTCACTAGTATTTTTGCTGCCCTGCAAGGGTTTGCCCACCGTCCCCGTCTCATCCTCGAACTGAACAATCATCATGATATTCCCCAGAGTTGGCACTATTTAAAAAATCTCGGGCTGGTGGTGTAACCGCTACCTACACAAAACCGCGCCTTGGCTTATTGCCAAGGCGCGGTTTTGTGTAGGAGATTATTTACCCAGCGATGATGCTCTCATCGCGGTTTTTTTCGCCTTCTTCGAGCAACATAATCGGAATACCGTCTTCGACGGGGTAGCGATAGCCGTTGCGACGATTGACCAACCATTCGCGGCCTTCGGTATCGCTGATTAATTCGATGGGGCCTTTGTCGCCTGGGTCAGCCAAAATAGCCAACAAATCGGGGCTCACTGAGCGCTTGGGGTTATTGGCGGGAGCAGCAGCGGCTGAGCTTTCTTGGCGTACGGCGCGATAAATAACCAACGCCACACCAGCAACAAGCAACAAACCCAGCAATCGGAAAATACGTTTCATTCTGTCTCTCCTTCATTATTCCATGATGTTATTGTAACGCCATCTGTAGCAAACCGCACAGGATTTTGGGTGCGGCGCAACAAGCGGGGGCGACCGATTGACTCAGGAGACCATGAGGTAGGCGCAGTATTAGGGCTTCGCCATACCAAAAACTCGTGGATGACGTTGCCTTTTTGATCATAGCACACACTCAAAAAAGGACAACGTTGGTTTTGGCGGCGACCAGTGGTCAAATCAGTGATGACATCAGTCCATGTCCCCACATTAATGTACGTCTGACGTTCATTCATGATGACTTGTTGCGCCATATGCGTATGCCCACAAATAAATAATACCGTATCTTGGTAGGTCGTATTATGAGCAATTTTGACCATTTCGCGCAACACCGCTACGTTGAATTCGCGCACTTCACGCAATAATTGCCGACGTGACTCACGTTCGATGTGCGCCATCAAGTATGGCGGTACCGTTTCACGTTGACGCGCCGCCCGTCCTTCGGTCACACGACGTACCGTATCGAGAGCCCGGCGGAGCCGGCGTTGATTCTCGAGATGCCGGACGGTCGTGGCAGATTCGTTGAGGGTTTCACTACGCCGATACGCCAGTGGTACCAACATGCTCCGCACTGCGAGTACCACTCCACGAGTCACAAACCGTACGACTTGCCAGTCACGCAAATGCGCCACACTCAACAAATGCCATAAAAACGCTGAACTCGGTTTGACGTTGTCGATGAACGGCGCCACTGGCAACGGTGAGCGCTCGAGTGGGTTAATCACACTTTTGACGGCAAAAGTACCCCGTACCAATTCAAATGGCTGACTAATGCCTTCAAAGCGCACAAAACTATTCCATGGCTCGAATTGATTGCCATGTTCGATGAACATGCCATCGCCAAAGTAGCGCGTACAAAAACGCAAGCGTTCATCTGCGGGAGCAAGGCCAAGTTTTTGGCGTAGCAGGTTTTTAGCAGTCTGATAATGCAATTCAAAATCATGATTGCCAATCATCAACGTCAGATAATTGCCTGGTTTACGCACAAACGTAGCCAACGCTTGGATGACCAACGGATGCGCCGTCATGATGGCTTCGAGGCGGCGTTGGGCCGCCCTACCTGTCCATTCAAAGTCAGGCACATCACTCAGCGTCACCTGTAAAAACTCAAACGTGTCACCCGCCAAAATTAGTTCGGTGGGCTCCGTCATGGCATACAACTGCACAAAATCGACAAATTGGCTGTCTGCATTAAAGTCATCAAGCCGATCACCACCACCGAGGTGTAAATCGCTGACAATTAATCGTCGTACACCAAGTGCGGTATCATCGCCCAGTAATTCGCCTGTGGCGTCGGCGGTAGGGCGCAACACCACTGGGCGCAGGCGTGTCAGCACAAAGCGCAACGACAACGCCATGGTCATCACTGCACCAATCCAACTCCACCAACGACGTTGCATTACGCTACCTCACTCGCCGCTTTGGCCAAATCAATAAATGCCGCAATCAAACCGTTGTCTTTGTAGCCGGCACGTTCGACACCGCTACTCACATCGACACCCCATGGAGCCACACGTTGGATGGCGGTCGGTACGTTGCTCGGGGTCAATCCTCCCGCAAGCACGATTCGCCGTTTCCGAGCCAGCATGGTTGCCGCATTCCAATCGGCGGTTGCACCCGTACCACCAAACTGCGTAGCAGTAATTGGCGCATCAACCAATGGAGTCACTTGGGAATCACTCGTGGTCAACCATGCCGTTTCGTCAGTGCTACCATTAAGGCGGAGTGCCTTCCAAATCGGAATTGTCGGCAATTGGGCGACAATGTCGTACGTTTCGGTGCCGTGAAGTTGCACCACATCAAGACCACACGTTGCCACTGTGGATGCAATGGTGGTGGCTGATTCGTTGACAAACAATCCTACTACCTGCGTGGCATACCCTGCATCACGCAGGGTGGCCACGAGGTGTTGAGCAGTACTAATCGAGACTTGCCGTCGGCTCGGTGCAAATACCAGCCCGATATAATCGGCACCAGCAGCGGCTGCCACAAGCAGATGTTCGGGTGAGCTCAAGCCACAGATTTTGATAATAGTCATCGCTACTCCGTGGTTTTTTTGCGGCGACGAGGCGTCGCACGGGTCGGTTCAAGGGCTGCCGCCGGGGCGACTGGTGGCGTAAACTCAGGAGTCTTAGCCGACGGAGCCGGCGTTGCTTTAGGGGTACGCCGTTGATTAGGCTTCTTGGGTTCGGTTGCACTCGGTGCGGGCGGCGACACAACTACCGACGGTGCAACAACTGCCGGTGCGACTTCTTGGCGTTTGGTGCGCCGTGGTGCTTTGCTCGGGGCAGCTGGCAACGTCAAGCCGTCGTCAAGCAAATCAGCCGGGGTAGGGATCATTGTGACTGCAGGAATCGCAGGGACTACCGAAGTGGCAGGGACAGCCTGCGTCTCTGGTTCATTGGCTGCAACTACCACCGCCAAGCGATAACTCACCCGATTACCACGCCCAATTCGTTGTAATTCTCCCGAGTTAATCGAAAGCTTAATCAACGAACGCAATTCTTCATTGGTCCGTGACACACCGTCAGCACCGCGGTTACGCGTATTGCGCAACAAATCATGGATTTGTTGGAACGACAACGGACGCTCACTCGCCCCCACAATCGCCCGGACAAATTGGCGTTCTTCTGCACTAAATGGTTGCGTTGGCGCCACATCATCACTATTCTCAAGTGATTCATCTACGGGTGCCATATCCTTGGCGACTACCGGCACTGACACAGGCGCCACATCATTTTTGGATGGTGCGACAACTTCAGCTTTGGGAGTCGGCGCCACAAAATCATTAGGCACCACCGTGACGGTATTCACCGGGGCAACTGCGGGTGGTGGAACGATTTGGTCAGTATCACTTACTGCTGTATTCCGCTCGATGCGACCATTGCGATCGTTGCGTTCAGGACGGTCAGGGCGTTCACCACGGCGGCGGCGGCGCCGTGATTTGCCACCATTATCACCACGATCATCGGCAGCGGCATCAATTGATGGCGCAGGTGAATCTTCGCTGGGGCGTTCGCCACTGGCATCACTCGTCAAGGTGAATTGCGACAATTTGCGGGGGTCTTCACCAGGCAAAAAGACTTCGTTGACGACCCCGTCGCTCGAAATCAAAATCTTACCCCGCCGAGCTGCTTCATGGATGAAATCCTTGAAGCGTTCGAGTGGGCGGCCATTGCCGTCTTTGATTTGTTGCTCGCGGAACTCGCCGCCCGACATTTCTTTCATCAACACTTTGAGCGACCCAAATGCCGTCATCATGTTGCGATTACGCGCTTCGAGCACGGCTTTGACCAACAACTCAAATGCCGCATCTTCGTTAAACGCAACAGGCTGTTCTACAGGTTTCACTGCTTTGGCATTGGCCGTGGCCCGGGCGGTGGCACGATCACGTGGCGTAATCCGCTCTGGCGGGCGTTCGATGGGGCGTTCGAAATCGTCGATATCACTTACCCGCCGCCCACTCAATGGAGCTACGGCTGTGGGCAATGATTTACCGATTAATTGTTCGTAAAAAATAAATTCGT
>CANFUF010000145.1 GCA_947450095.1 Roseiflexaceae bacterium | reverse complement strand
ACCGCAACGCCAACCGCAACGGATACCGCAACGCCAACCGCAACGGATACCGACGTTCCCGCAACGGATACCGCAACGCCAACCGCAACGGATACCGCAACGCCAACCGCAACTGCGACCGACGTTCCCGCAACGGATACCGCAACGCCAACCGCAACTGCGACCGCAACGCCAACATTACTGACGATGAACTAACCGCCACTGCGGAAGCGGGATCCGGAACAACGGGAGCTGCAACGTCAGTACAAATTAATTCCTTTACTTACGCAGACGTTCAGCGTTACTATCTGAACCGCCGTAACGTGACGAATGTTACAACGGTGAACCGCCGTAACATGACGAAGGTTACAACACCAAACGTGAAGGAGGTTAATTCTATTTAAGTCCTACGCATCCAGTGATAACGAATAAGCCCTTATACTGCTTGTTCGTTATCACTGGACAATTCGTTATATATGACGAAAACATCACGTATTATGTCTGTCATCATGTTAATAATTACGTAAATTCGTCACACAATCAAATAATTTAAGTATTAATACGAGAGGGGAAACGAAATGATCAACAGAAATGATCAACAGAAAATTAATTCTGTCACAATTAAACAAATTCCTGTCAATCAATCACTGTTCAACAAGCCACAAATTATTGCGATGATGAAAACGGCATTACGCCGCCTCAGAAAAGACAAAATCACTATTGAACAAGTCATTGAGCAAATCGAAGCGCAAGGCGTAGAGATGTCACGCACACGTTTCGAAGATCTTTTTACCACACGCCCGCACCGCATGAATGGGGCATCGCCACAAGTGCTTATTGCAACTATTCATGCCTTGTTTCAATTAAAAAACAATGTATTGAATACACAAGAAGTCATAGAACTTGCTACAGCAACCCGTTTGCCAATTAATATGCTTGGCCAAATTGTTGAATATTTCAATATTCAAGAACGCCAAGAAATTTTGCGTCTATTGCCAACTACACGGAAAGTCCTTGAAAAAAGAGAACTCATTGGTCGTGATAGCCTCTTTGCGCAGCTATACATGTATATGCAATCCAATACAAATCTTGTTATCAGTGGCGAGCAAGGTATCGGCAAAACTGCCCTCGCCTATGCACTTATACGAGAATATGAAATCCATTACCATACGCGCATTCCCAGTATTCAGATGACAACTATCCCAACATCACAAAAAGACGTATTTGAAATCATTGCAACTGCGTTTGCAATTAAACCACTTTATCAAGAACCTATTGAATTACGCATCAATAGCATATTGAAAAGCTCACAAATTTACTATGTCTTGCTTGATAATTACCCTGAGAGCCATGATAATGCCCATCAAATCATCCTCAAAATGGTATTGCAACGTCTACCCATGTTGCGCGTGATTATCACGAGCCGTCGTGCACATCAATTTTCACAAATCAATACCTTGCACGAAGAAACACTCACTCCACTCATTGACATTGATCACAATTCCCCTGCATATCAATTATTTAAACAAGTCCTACAAGCAAATGGAACTGGCGTGTATCCATTTTCTATTGATCTCTTAAAAAAATGTCAATTGGCCCAAGGCAATCCCTTTAATATTATGGTCATTGCGAATATTTATGCCAATACTGAAGAATACCGAGACACCAATCAAGCGGTCGTGCAGCTGATGGCAAGCCTGTCAACCAATGAATTACACATTGTCGAATTTATTGCACTCTGTCGCCAACGTATTACACTTCCTATTTTACAACTCTACATGCATCAAATCGGTATGAGTGAGATTCAATTGCACGATACCATCAAACAACTGGTCGCGCGCAAAATCATTTTTGAGACAATTATCAATGAAGTGCATGCCTATAGCATTCATGATGTATTGATGCTCACATTACTGCAATTAAATAATCAGGTATTGTTCACGACGCAAAAAATATCACTCATCATACGGCGCTTAATCAGTATCATCCAACCACTGCCAACGGGTACGATGCCAATTTTGACACGCGAAGATGTCGTCGTATTGATTAATTTGGCACAATATGTGTTAGAAATAAATGACACACATATATTGTATGTGATGAAATTTCTGGTTGAATGGGAATTGGTTTGGGTCCACTATGCAAGCACCGTCAAGGCGATTATGCTCGCCGAACAATGTCTAGAAAAATATTTACAACCACATCCGATTGTCATCAAATTATATTCATTATTAGGCAATCTCCATCATTATCGGAGCAACAACGAACAGGCACGTTATTATTTCGAAAAAGCCATTACACATTTTCTTACTACTGGAGAAAAAAAGGAATGGGCTCTTGTCGTACTTGATTATAGTTATAATTTAGGGAGAACAACGTTGCCCTCCGAACAAATCGTCGCCACTCATACCGCAATAACAATTTTTCATGAACATGATATGCATTATGCGAGTGCACGTGGATATGATTGTCTATCGCGTATATATTTACAAAATGGTGACATCAAAACCGCACTACGCTACAGCCAGTTATCAATTAATGGCTTTGCTGGGATGACCGATACCGTCGGCTATATCGATGCACTAATCCATAAAGCATTGTTATATATGGTGACGAGTGATTACGAGATAGCACGTCAATTGTGTTTACAAGTCATCCATATTTCAGAAACCAATCATTGGACGCATCTGAATGCAACAGCCAAATTACGCATCGCAGGTATATTTGCATTAGAAGGCAACCACTATTTATCACGCTATTATCTTGCACAATCTGCAGATATTTTACTGCGCTTGGGCAATACAGGAGAAATCTTGTTTGTAGTAGATGTGTATAGTTTTATTTTATTGATTGAAAATCGGATCTCCGACGCATTACAATATAACGATATAAGTACCTTGTTAAGAATACATTTAAATTTACCCCGTGGACCAGTACTCGAAGCACTTGTACAAAGCAAACGGGAAAGTGTGTTTGTGCAACGAAACAACATCAAACATACACCACTCACCCAAATACATGACATTTACGAAGTAATTAATATGATTCGCACAGAATTATCGTGATGTCATATATGACCAAACGAAATCCCCCTTGTTGCGCAAACAAGGGGGAACGTAGTCAGCCATTAATTAATTTTACTGCTGGGTGATAATCACCATTCCTTTGCCCTCTTGTAGGCTAATCATGACGGTGATATTTTTGTCATCTTTGGTAAACATGAGCATGCTGGTATCGGCAGCATTCATACCACCTTCACTAGGTGCATAGCCGGCATCTTTCATGGCAGTTGTATAAAAATCCGTCAGCTCTTGTACCGATTTATCACTCGTCAACGCCACCATTTGGTTGGTTTGCATGGTAATTTGGGCGCCATCAGGCATCGGCCAAGTACTATCACTGGCCAAGTTCTCACATTCGTTGGGCAAAGTAATGGGTGCAACTGTATTAATATCGGTCAATTCATACTTCCACGAAAACGGCTCGAGTGCATCGCCGGTTTTGGTTTTGCCGGTCACTTCCCAACGCAACGCATAGCCATCATTGCGCTCGACGAGGGCGGTGCTTTGGTAATTTGATCCATCAGCGGTGGTCCCCGTGTATGCATAGGCAATAGTCGTATGCCCCATCACATCAGGACCGGTACCAGTTTTTTGCATGGTAAACGGTATATTGCCAATGATACTATTGGGGTTTAATCCTTGGTTTTCTGGTTGATTGACCACGATGATACATTGGGATGGGTTATCAGTAACCGAATACATTTTGTCAGCGATCTTTACCATATGGTAATCGGCAGATTGGATATCGGCACCGTTTGGATTGGTACGTATTTCCATTGTAACTGGGTTATAAATGATTTTTTGCTGCCATACCCACGTAGATTCTTTACCATTACTGGTGGCGGTATACGTGAAGGTGGCGGTATAACTGTCAAGAGTATCGAGTTTATTTGCAAACTCATTCCCGTTCCATACATCACCGGCAGGTCTGTTATCCGTAGTTGTGGTTGTATCAGCCACTGTAGTAGGGGCGGTAAGCATTTGGCTATTTTCGCTCGCCGAATTGGATGGATTTACCGTACCACATGCAACTAATAACAACATTAATGCCATACCGATTGCGCGGACACGATACAATTTCATACCCCACCCCTTTCAATTTGTCACATAAAAATTATACCCGTGCACATCACCAAACGCAATGATTTCATAAATTCGATAATTAGTCTATTTACATTTAATTTTATCGAATAATCAAAAAATAGTTTTGTGCACTACTGACGATACCTCACTATCTTGAAAAAATCACTAAATCGCGCGTTGAAACAAAAATCCACTGCGTGCAACGTAATTGTTGCATGCAGTGGATTGCACTAATCGGTCAAAAGGAGTTCACAGCGACTGGATAAGCATAATCGGCCCAAACACTCCACTCACTTCTTGGTGAGCTGGGGCATAGTGCGTCGGACTGTGTCCCGCCAAATAGGGCGCCAATGTGTTGGTCACGAGAATTGTGATGGTGTTTTGGCCCTGCTGTAAATAATCACTTATGTCAAATTGATACGGTGACCATATTCGCGCTCCAACCGATTGGCCATTCACCAGGACTTCTGCCGTTCCCCGTACCACTCCGAGATCAAGTATCCATTGCCCTGCCGATTGTGGGATGTCGATGGTGCGGGTAAAGGTCACCGCACCGGCAAAATCAGCCAACCCCAAATCAGCAAATGATGCCGGTAGTTGGGCGTGGCCTTGCCCCCACTGATACGTCAGCGGTGCCTGCAAGAGCGCCGCCCCAGCGCCACCCTGTTGCGCTGTGAGGTTGACTTGTGCCCGTGTAGATCCGATTGGCAATGGAAACAAATCGTTTTGGCCAACTATTGATTGACCATCAATCACCAGACTGAGCGTTGCATCCGTTGCAATCTGGACAGCTGTCGCCCCCGCTGGTACGCGCCAATGGAGTTGCGCCGTGCGCTGGTGACCCGCATAGGCATCGGGTACGAGCGCCACCACCGTATCATCGGCAGGGCTGGATTCGAGCCAAGCAGCCTGTGGCAAGGGGTGGGGGCGGCGGCGCACGAGCGGCCAACCTGGATCCATGTCGACATACAGCGCATGATCGGTGTCGAAGGTCAAATCGACCCATTGGCGCCGACGAATCCGAGCTGGTAGCGCGACCTCTGTATGCCGCGCTACCGTCCAATCAACACCACTCATCACCGTAGTCGTTGCACCGGTGTCTGTGATACACACTGCATCAACCATCAATGACACACCCCGCCCACCATCAAGGGCAACAATACGCAATTGATGCATGCCGGCGCCACATGCCGGCAATTTATACGGTTGCACGCGTACGGTACTGCCGTAAGGGTCGTAGCCTCCTTGGCGCCCGATTTCGTGGTTATCGAGGTATACCGTCACGGGCACATCGGCCACCACAATCATGTCTCCCATCGCCGTTGGTGCCGGTAATGAAAACTCATGGGCAAACGTCAGCAATGATGCTGCTTGGGGTGCATCGTTTTGCATAATCCAATTAGGGCGGGCAAAACGCTCTGGATGGCGTACCAGCGCCCAATATCCCCGCAAATTGACGGTTTGTTCAGGCGCAAGCTCAAATTCAATCAAATGTTGACCCGCAGCCCATGTAACCGGAATAAACCATTGATAGCCAGGAGCACACGGGCCCTGGTCGATACCATCAAGCCAGACACGTTTGACTGCTGGCGCCCCTAGCACAAACGCCCCAGATTCAGGGGTCGTCATCGTTACGGTTGTACGCACCCGCACTGCCTGGCCGGCATGCACCACCCCAAACGTCATGAATTCTTCGGGAACATATCCTTTGGGTCCGAGCATCCCCCAATGCAACGTGTCTTTGTGAATGCCCCGGGCAAGCGAATAAACCAGTGGTTGCCACCCATCTACGTGCAACGGATCAGTGCCCGCACCAATCGTAGTCAGCGGAGGAGGTAATGACTTGCTCGAGACTGCACCCGTTGCCCAGCCATACGTGCCAAAGCCTTGGGTTTGTACGGTGCCGCACTCATCGTGAAAACGCATGGTGTGAGGCAACATCAACCCTGTGGCCGGGCGCGCCAAATCACCCCACTGGTTATCGACGGTTGCCACCACCTGCGTCTGCCAGCTCCCTGCCAAATCAGATTGGGCAAGCAACACTGGCTCAGTAGTGCGCGTCACAATCGCTGATGCTTCGTCAGGGATAAACAACAGTGCCGCAGGTGCCTGTGCAAGCGATATGCGCCACGTACCATCGGCTTGGGGCGCAATCGGCGTGACACTGCCATCGACAATTCCCCATTGCTCGACGACCGTAGCATCGGGAATCGTGAGTTGTAGGGTGGTGGGGAGACGTTTGGCGTCGAAATCATACGGCGTACTGTTCCAATGCCCATCCCAATAAAACTGCGACCCAGCTACCGTGGGCGTGACAAATACGACCCGCCCGCCGTCGACACGCCGCTCGAGCAACTGCACAGCACCATCAATCCGGCGCGGGATACGTTGCAGGTAAGGTACCAACGCTTCGGCACTGGCGACGGTAATGATGTTTTCGTGGCGCACAATCCCAAGGGGAAGCGATGACACCGCCAACACCAAGCCACCGCTTTGGGCAAAGGCATTGACCGCTGCCACACACTCTGCGGACAAATGCGTCAAGGCGGGCAAAATTAGACAGCGGTACGATTCGCCCGCCACCTGCAACTGTCCGGTGGCGACTTGGGCCCGTGCAAGTGAATCATCGTCGAGCATATCAAAATCACGGCGGTCACGCTCGAGCACCCCCGGCTTGGGGTTGTTCCAAAACATCGAGCCCGTAATCGCCACAAATTGTTGTTCGGCCTCGCTGGCCGCCTCGAGTGGTCCTGATACCAGCAAATGGGCTTGGACGGTGGTGGTGGGGAAGAGCACTGCGATATCGCATATATGTCGTCCTACCGCCAAAATTCCCATCAAGCGCATCACCACGTCCGCAAATTGCGGGTAGTGGCGCCAGTACGGTTGGCGCCAACAGGTCGACGGTGGCGCCCATTCCCACCAGCCCCCTTTGGTAGAGTAGTAGACCGCATGTGGGTCATAGAGCGTCAAGCCGGCCCGAATCCACGGCATCAACCAGTCAAAAGTTTCTTCGAGGGTACCGCCCCAACCACTACTGTGAAAGGCTTCGATCCACGAGCGGGGGCGTTCGTACAAATGCGCCAACGACGAATGAATTTTGCCGTTGCCATGGTGATCACTCCCCGGTGCACCATACCAGCGATGGGTCTGCAAATAGTCGGCGTATTCATCAACGGCGCCGATGGGCAAGGCCATCCGGGCAGGGCTTTGTTGGTCAAAACCACAAATCAAACCATGGGCCTGATGCCAATCATAAAATGGTTGAAAAAAGGCCTGCTCACAGCGTTTGGCCCGCCAGCGTTGATAATCGATGCGTACTTGCTGGCTGGCGGGGTCTTCGCCCTCAAACAAAGCAATCAATTGCGGGACGATGTCATAGCCATACGCATCAGCAAAGCTGGTGGCGAAATCGTGACACCAGGTCGGCATCGAGGGAAGTTCGTCTTGGAATGACCCCACAATCACATCACCAAAATACTCGCCTGCTTCACGGGCGAACGCTTCGTGAACCATTGCGCGCAACGTCAGACAAGCCGACTTGCTCAAGTAATCAAACCCTTTAGTGACAGCATGAATTAAACGAATACGATGCGGCCCCTGAATGGTCGACGTCACTTGGCCATCGTCTATCGACAGCGACCCAATTTGCCCATCAGCATCGATTTGCCACGCACCCAACGGCATACAGCCATCAGGGAAGCGGGCCGTGGTGGGAGCTGTGGAGGAATGCACGACGTGCCCCAACTGCTGTCCGGCATATTCAGGATGATTGCGGATGATTGTCCCCTGCAGATTGGCCCCCGAAAAGCCGATTTGGTCATAAAACCAGATTTTGATGCCTAATTCGCGGGCATCACGACAGACACCCACAAAAATCTGCCACCATTCCGGAGTCAAAAAATGTGGTTCATCAGACAATGAGCCATGCATCGGACCTGCTGGTGCCAAATTCAAAATCACGAGGTTATAGACCCCACCCTCGGCGAAACGCTCGAGCTGCCAACGCAGGCGCGCACTATCGAGTGGCTCGCCACTCCACCACCAAATTGGGGCTGGTGAAAAAGCATGGTCGGGGGTTTTGAGGCGCTGCAATGCTAATTCGTAACTATTCATGACAACTCCACACATGCAATGCCCAACAAACGGGCAATATGTTTGATGACCGTCGCGTGATGCCCAATCCCTAGTGCAACATGGTGGGTAGGGGCTTCTTGGCACCAGTTGTCCATGAATGTAGCCGGATCACTAGCAAATTT
>CANFUF010000144.1 GCA_947450095.1 Roseiflexaceae bacterium | reverse complement strand
TCTACCTACCGTTCTTAACGAATACTGACGGTGCGACTGCGGTCAACACCACGAGTGGAAAGTAAGGAGCACCGTCATGCAGAAACAACGAGTAAACTACAGCGTCATCACCATTGTGACATTGCTGATTGTGTTCTTCACGTTCATCAACAACCAACCGTATGTGGCTGCAAAATCGTCGATTGCGCAGCCCATGGCGGCAACTAATACCCCCACCGACACGGTCTATAACAACAGTGGGATTATCGCCACTCAATCAGCAACATTAGTTGATTTGGTTGCGTCACGAGCCATTGATGGAGATTTTACAAATTTCACAGCCACACCTGGCGGCACCAATAATTGGTTGCAACTTGATTTGGGGTATACTCGCGATGTCACCAATGTAACTATTTATAATCGTACTGATTGTTGTCCTGAGCGTCTCAACGGCGCATTAGCGTTTGTGAGTAATATTGATCTTGGTGATTCACGCGATATTACTTACAACAAAGCCCAATCACTTGCTTGGCGCAATGTGTTGTGCAATAACCAGGCTAGTTGTACCACCTCAGCAGTGAGTACCGGTTATACTGTGACATTCCCTGCTGGCACACGAGCCCGTTATTTGCGCATCCAACTCCAAAACACAATGACACTATCGATTGCCGAAATCGTGATATCCGGTATTTATCAAACCAATACACCAACTCCTACCCCCACCCCCACCGACACCGTCTACAACAACACTGGCATGACCGCAAGCCAATCAACACAAGCTGGTGTTCAAGCTGCATCGAACGCGATTGATGGTGACATCACTAATATTCAAAGTTTCACACAAACAAACCCAGAACTAAATCCTTGGCTCCAAATAGATCTCGGGTATACGCGTGATGTCACCAAAGTCATGGTCTATACGCGCACCGATGGGTGCTGTCCAGAAAAATTAAATAATACTACAATGTTTTTGAGTAATACCAGTTTGGGTACGTCAACAAATATGACTACCAACAAAACCAATGCATTAGTGTGGCGAAATGTCTTGTGTAATACACAAACTACGTGTACCACCAGTGCCGTGGCAAAGGCTATCTATACGGTAACGTTTCCAGCAGGTACAAGAGCCCGCTATTTGCGCATCCAAATGGAAAGTACATCAGGAACGCTTACCGTACAAGAAGTCGTGTTGTCCGGTATTTATCAAACCAATACACCAACTCCAAACCAAACCGGCACCGCAATCGCCAATCAAACCGGCACCGCTATGGTCAATCAAACCGGCACCGCAATCGTCAATCAAACCGGCACCGCTATCGCTAACCAAACTGGTACTGCTATCGCCAATCAAACTGGTACCGCTATCGCCAATCAAACTGGTACCGCTATCGCCAATCAAACTAGCACCGCAGTCGTCAATCAAACTGGCACCGCTATCGCCAATCAAACGGGTACTGCTATCGCCAATCAAACTGGCACCGCTATCGTCAATCAAACTGGCACCGCTATCGCCAATCAAACGGGTACTGCTATCGCCAATCAAACGGGTACCGCTATAGTCAATCAAACTAGCACCGCAGTCGTCAATCAAACGGGCACCGCTATCGCTAACCAAACTGGTACTGCTATCGCCAATCAAACGGGCACCGCCACGAGATTGACGCAAATTGCTGCATCATGGTCACCTACCCCAACCAATACTCCAACCAATACCCCAACCAATACCCCGACCAACACCCCGACCAACACCCCGACAAATACCTATACCCCATCAAATACACGTACAATTGTCGTACCAACGCAACTTTTAACAGCCAATACCACGAGTGGTCAAGTTATTGCATGGGGAGACAATGCGCCCTACAAACTCAACGCGATTCCCAGCCAAGCCAATAGTACGATTGCCCAAATCGCCATGGGTGCCCATCATGCCTTGGCCGTTACGAGCGATGGCAAATTACTCGGCTGGGGAACCAACGTCAAAGGTGAGCTCACTATCCCCACTACAGCGCTAACCGGTGTCTTGCAAAGTGCTGTCGGATTAAATCATAGTGTGGCACTCAAACAAGACGGTACCGTCGTGATGTGGGGTGACAGTGCCTCATTAACACCCCCAACAGCTGGCGTGTTGACAGGTATCAACCAAATCGCCACAGGTGATAATCACACGGTGATGCTCCGCAACAACGGCACCATTCAGGTGTACGGCGCTAGTAGCCAACGCACCACGATTCCTACCGTTATTGCCAGTAAATCGATTGTTGGGATTGCGGCCGGCAGTGATAGCTCATTTGCCCTCGACAGCACCGGCGCCGTCTATGCCTGGGGAAAATCGATAAACATACCGGCATTAGCCGCAGGGAGTATCACCCGAATTTTTGCCGCAGGGAATGTCTATGGTGCCCTACGGAGTGATGGCCGCCTTATCCTTTTTGGCAGTGGCGTCACCAATTTAGTTGCCACTGGCACCGCAAGCACCCTAACCAACAGCATTACCGGTTGTCCTTGTATGATCATCCCCAGCATGGATGGCGTACGCAACGTCAGTGCCACCCAATGGGGTGTGATTATCACCCGGCGGTCACTACAAACGCAGGCATATGCCTATAGCGGTCAATCTGTGCCAAGTGCCCTACCAACCGGGATATTGCAACTCAGCACCAATCCCAATCATGCCATTGGAATTGCTATCATGCCCGTGTATACAAGCACCAGCACGCCCACCAGCACGCCGGTACTGGCATTAACGACGCTCCGGTTTGCTTCTGAATATACTGCCCCCGGCTATTTGAGCATCTGGGGTGGCGACAGCGCCATCAATTCCTCAATCCCCACCGCAGCCCAAGGACAATTACTCCAAGTGGTGGCAGGCTATCGCCATATCAGCGTATTAGGCATCGATGGCGTCGTCGTAGGGTGGGGCGATAACCGCTACGGTCAAAGCACCGTACCGAGCGAGTTAACCACCACACGACCACTCACCGACACCATGCGGGTAATTGCCCTCGCGTCAGGCGCCAATCACAGCTTGGCATTACGCAGAAATGGCTCGGTGTTGGCATGGGGCAATAATAGCTCCGGTCAATCAAACGTGCCCAGTAATTTACTCAATGTGGTGAGTGGTCCCGCCACGGCAACGAGCACGGCGACCAGCACCCGTTCCCCCACCAGAACCAGTACGCGCACCGCCACGCCCATCCCCGTCACCAAACCATTTGCCGTCCAACTCGCTGCAGGGGTCAGCCATTCGGTGGCACTCCTCAACGATGGCACCGTCCAGAGTTGGGGTGACAATACGTACGGGCAACTCGATCAACCCTTCCTTTCGAGTATTGTCAAAATCGCTGCCGGGGGCTGGCATACCGTGGCCCTACGGCGCGACAACGTCGTGTTTGCCTGGGGACGCAATAACGCCGGACAAACAGACGTCGTGAAATACAAAAATGTCATCGATATCGCCGCCAGTGCCGAAAACACTATGCTGTTGCTTAGTAGCGGTCGTATCATCGTCATCGGCCAAAACGATTACGAGCAACGCACGATTCCTGCCGGACTTTTTCAACAAATCGGGGCAGGCGAAATGCACATGCTCGCCATCACCGACAACAAGCAAGTCGTCAGCTGGGGGATGAACTCAAACGGCCAAGATCAGGTTCCCACGAATTTGTGGCACCCCTTCATGGTGACCGGAGGCAGCACGTTTAGTGCGGCGTTAGCCCAACAAATCCTCGAACCACAACCAACCGCTGCTCCCAGCGCCCCTACTGCGCCGGTACTACCGGCAGTCCCACCGATGGTTTCCCCACCAGTACATGACAATCTCATTCTCATGACACAGACACTATCAGATACCTATAATGGGTCGTCGATTGCATTTGCCGCCAACACGACAGCCTATGTCAAAAACACCGACACACTCACCCTCAATTCCCTGTGTAGTGCGCTACCAACCACCGATTTCACCACACAAATACATCATGTGGCACTCGGCACCTATGGCATGGCGTTACGGTTAGATCGGACGGTACGTGCATGGGCGCCGTGTAGTACCAATGGCACACCCGCCACCGACATCACCGACACCATCCCTGCCGCATTCCAACGGTATGTGGCCGAAATCGCCGTACGGGGCACCCACATGATGGTGCTCACCCTCGATGGCCGGGTGTGGTCCAATCAATTTAACTTGACCCAATACCCCAACATCAAACATATTGCAGCAGGACGCGATTTTGCCGTCGTATTGATGGGAGATGGAAGTGTAAAGGTTGTTGCCAATAACAACATTGAAGGCGTTGCCACAATCCCTGCTCGTGCAACAAACCTCATGGAAATTGTCGCCGGCGACTATCACATCCTCGGGTTACGTGCTGACGGCCAACTCGTCACCTGGGGCGCAAATAGCACTGATTATGGCCAAGCTGACCTGCCCTATAGCGCCACCCTCGGCAACGTGATTGCAATCAGCGCGGGCGAACGGCAGAGTATGGCACTCATGAAGGACGGGAATGCTGTGGCATGGGGTGACTATACGGCCGCCACAATCGATGCCATCTATGAAGCCAATCTCGCCCACCACATCACCAACATCTTTACCGGCAACGGAAAAATCGCTGTCTTTGTCGAAGACGGCGACCCCACCGTCACCATCGTCCCCACCGATACGGCTGTAGCCATGCCCACGATGACCGCACGGGCGAATTCTGCAGCCTTCGTCAACAATCAAATTGCCTGGTACACCATGTCAGACTATAGTGCGCCTCAAGCATTTGCCGCAAACGCCGCATCGTCGACATTCCAATGCGCCATCAAATGTCCGATACAGGCCATTCCTGATGGGTCAAATGATAGTAACGCACGCTACCCGGCATTGACATTTAACAACGCTAATGGTGATGAACTGACCGCATCAGCCAATACCACCCTCAATGGCGTGCCGTTTACTGTGCGTGCCAGCCTGCGTCGTACGAACATTAACCGTGCTGATGTACTGGTAAGTATTGGCACCGCCGGCGCGGTGCGCCAGTACTTGATCATGGGTATCGACAAAGAAAATCGCCCTTACTGTAGCTTCTATGGCGATGACCTGCGGAGCACCAGTTGGTATGTCGATCGCCAATGGCACGACTATGCCTGTAGTTTTGACCCCACCTCACGCACCCGTACCCTGTGGCGTGATGCCCAAATCATCGGTCAAGACATTGTCCGTGGCGCCTTTACCCCACCCGCAGCCCCACTCATCATTGGTCGGCGCTACGACACCATGGAAGGGTTGAATGGCGAACTGAGTCAGGTCGCCATCTTCAATCACGTACTTACCCGTGCAGAACTCAATGGCACGACCCCACTCAATGAAAGTGATAAACTCAACGGGTTGATTATCGAAACACAACTCCAAAGCGTATCACCAAATGGTGGCACGATGCGGTGTGGTGCGAGCAACAACAAATGCCCGGTTTTTGGGCGACCCGAAGCGAATAGTCTCGCGCCATATAATGGTGCTGCTGCTATCTTTAGCAATAATAGTGCCCAGCAACTCACATTAACGGCACCGGCACTCGCCAACGGATTCACCATTGCATTCTGGGCCAATGTCAGCGCAGTTTCTGCAAACAATTTTTTCACTACCAAAACAAATACATCAGGTCAAGGAATCTATATTGGACTAAGTCCAAGTGGATCAGGATTTAGTCCGAATTGTGCCGGGTATGTGAGCAAATCAACGCAAGTAAACATCGTGGGGGACAGCACTCCATTTAATCAATGGAATCACTATGCCTGCAGTTACAATCCGACTACCCAAAAATTGTCGTTCTATGTAAATGCCGTACTGTATTCAGAGAGTACCATCGCACTCCCTGCAGTGAATGACCCACTCATGATTGGGTATAGTAGTAGCGACGTGGTCTGGCCGAAGAGTGGATTTACGGGTGCACTTGACGACGTGATGCTTTATAGCAGCGCCGTATCTGCCAACACCGTCATCCAGATCTACAATAATACTAACTCCGCCAGCACGCTACCGCCATTGACACCCACACCCTGTGCAACACTTGGAAATTGCCCATCACCCACAGTGACCACAACATTTACGCGAACTGCGACTTGGACAATGTCACCCACCAGCGTCCCATCCAAGACACCCTTGGCCGCAACAGGCACCGCAACCATTCCAGGATTTGTGCCATCAAACACCCGCACCAAATCGACTACGCCAACAGTAACGCGTACGCTCACAGTAACGCGTACGCCAACCATCTCAGGTACCGCCACGGTAACGGCAACACTGCCATCAGCGACTGCGTATATACCAAATACGGCAACGGCCACCCGCACCGGTACCCCGTTGCGGAGCACCCAAACCATGCTCGCCCGCCGAAGCCCGACCTTCTACGCCCAGACTCAAACGGCACGTGCGGTTACTAGTACGCCCAGCAATACCGCCACCGCCACCCGAACCGCCACTGCCTACCCACTCCCACCCACCAACACACCGGTAGCGACGGCTTACCCGCTCCCGCCCACCAGGACACCTTAATGACGTAGGAAGTATAAAGTCGGAAGTGCAAAAGGCACCCCAACATCATTCCACGGCAGTTGCAATCAACTGCCGTGGAATGATATTGGTGCCTCGGCGCCATAAAATGACGCACCGACGAATGACGCACCGACGGAATCGCCCCTCTCCGTGCCCTCTGCGCCCTCTGTGCGAGACCAAAGAAAAAATCAGATTATTCCATATTGCCAAACTGCAATTCATCGTGCAATACCCGCACCGCCGTTATTACTTCGTCGTCAGGCACCACAAACGACAAATACGAGCCCACAATCGCCCGCGAAATCACAATCGGGTGGATCTGCGCTTTACCCAGCGCCAGCACCGCTTTGGGCGCCAACGAGCCTCCATGCGAGGCGCTAATTACCGATACCAACGCCACCGATGGCGTTTTGGTGATTTGATAGCCCCCTTGGAAGGCATCGACGAAAATCTCGTGACTATAAGTCGCATCTGGTTGGCGCACTAGCACCATCAAGGTGCGCTCGAGTTCACTCTGATGCGCCAACAACATTTCGATGCCTGCCCGCGACAACCGCGTAGTAACGGCACTGGCATGCTCTGACGTCCAGGCATCGTGCACCGCCGGCAACGGACTGGCCGAGGCCGACACCAACGACAATCCCCGGGTCGAAATAATCGCCCCGGCGGCATGTTGCGGACTAGGGGAGGCAATCACCCGCGTGCCGGGTTTTTCGGGGGACAAAATATTGGCGATGCGCAACGGAATACCGTGCGACACCAAGGGCATCAAAGTACGCAAATGCAAGATTTCTGAGCCAGACAACGTCGCCATTTCTGCGGCTTCGGTATACGACAATTCGGGCAAGGGCACGGCATGCGCCACGATTTTGGGGTCGGCAGTTAAAATGCCATCGACGTCCGTCCACAAACAGACTTCATCGACCTCAAGGGCCGCCCCCACCAAGGCCGCCGTGTAGTCGCCACCGCCACGACCAAGGGTCGTCACCACCCCACTACGGGTGGCACCGGTATAGCCGGTAATCACGGGCACAATCCCCGCTTGCATGGTGGGGAGCAAGCGTTCCCGCACACGCACCATGGTGTCATCAAAATAGGGGCGCGCCGAGCCGAAATGATCGTCAGTAATAATTAAATCGGTGGCATCAATCATCTGGGCAGGCACGCCGCTTTGACGAAGTACTACGGCCACGAGGTGGGCGGCGAAGCGCTCGCCCAAACTGGCAATCGAATCAATCCCCCGCGCCGAGTATTCGCCGAGGGTGGCCATGGCCCGGGTCATACGGTCGAGATGTTTGAGCAGTTCTGACAATTTTTGGAACAGCATTTCGCGTTCCCAGTCATCGGTCACCATTTTTTCGGCGATTTGGCGATGGCGATTCCACAATTCACGGCGCGCCACATCAGTTTCTTGTTCACCACCATGCGCAGAGGCGCGGGCAGCGCGTAACAGCGCATCGGTAATCCCCGGCAACGCACTACACACCACCGCAGGGGTATGATTGGTGCGGTGCAATTCACGCACAATCCGCACTGATTCACGCATTCGGGTCACATCGGCAAAGGCAATAGCGCCAAATTTTACTACCCGCATAGACCACCTCGTATATTCGTTGTTTTTAGGGGTGCGTTACAGTCACACTCATCTGTTCATTTTCGAATGCTATCGCTACTGTAACGCAAATTCCCTGTGTCATGCAATAGGTTTTCGCAATCACACCCACCCAATCAGCCAATTATCATACCCACAACACGTCCCAATTCGCCCTACTTACGCAAACCAGCCTGTGCCACCACCAGAGGAATGGCTTTGCTCCAGCCTACCGTCATCAAATGCACCCCACGCACTCCCTCGATAGCCAACAACTGGTGACACAACTCGGCAGCAATAGTGACACCTTCGGCTTCGGGGTCGGCGGCAGCTTCCATGCGCTCGATGATTGACTCGGGCACCCGCGATCCCGGCAAATGGTCGCGCAAAAAGCGT
>CANFUF010000143.1 GCA_947450095.1 Roseiflexaceae bacterium | reverse complement strand
GTAGACATAACAGTTTATCCTTTTTAAAATACGTCAAAATAATTATAGCGTAGGGTGATATGGGTTACCTGCGGTGCCAGTAAATGACGCCACAACAATACCGGCCGCGAAAATACCGGCCCCCATGCGTTACATGGTGCCCTCTGTGTGCGCTGTGCGAGAAAATAACCCTTACGCATCTGCCGACACTTCATGATCAAGCAGCGTTGCCTTGCGTTGACTGCCCCAGCGGTAATTGCCTCGTGCCCCTGATTGTGATATCACGCGATGGCAGGGCACGATAATCGCCAACGGATTACTGGCGCAGGCCTGTGCCACTGCTCGACTCGCTGTGGGTTGGCCGATTTGCTGGGCGATGGCGGCATAACTGAGTGTCGTCCCGCGAGGAATGGTGCGTAATGCATCCCAGACCCGTTGTTGGAAGGCCGTGGCGCGGATATCAATGGGAATATCGTGGTAATTGGGCTGATTGTTGAGGAGATTGTTCACACATAAGATGGCATCTGCGACCATCACTTGATCACAAGTTATGGTTGCTGCAGGGAATTCGCTCCTGATGATGTTTGTTGCGTGTGTTTCGTCATCGGCAAATGCTACAAAACAAATGCCTTTGGCTGTTTGGGCAACGAGTAACAACCCAATCGTGGCAGGTATCGTGGCGTACCAGATCTGGAGCCCGCTGCCGCCATTACGATAGTGGCGCGGCGATACGCCGAGCGGATTGGTGTAATAGAGGCTGTTGGGGGTGGCATACCCCGCATCCAAGGCAGCATGGGTGACGGTGTGCTTTTGACTGAGGGCTGATGCCAAGCGTTTTTTGCGTATGGCATCGCTATATTGCCGAGGCGAAATTCCCAAATGAGCCTTGAACATCCGGGTCAGATGAAACGGACTATAGCCGAATCGACTGGCCAAGTCACGCAGGCTCGGTGGGGTTTCTTGGAGATCGAGAAACCGACAAATGGTATTAATTGTGCGTATTTCGGGGCTGATGCTATCGGGGTGGCAGCGTTTACAAGCCCGCAACCCTGCCTGCTGAGCCGATTGGGCATCAGCAAAAAAGCGCACGTTTTGGCGTAACGGCCGCGCACAACACGATGGCCGGCAGTATATTTTGGTTGTCATAACGCCAATAAAAAATAATCCATCATAATTCGCATCTCGTTGTTGCATGATTTGCCAACAGTGATCGTCACTATACAACATGTTGCATCCTTTCTATTTTCCTCTATGATAGCGTACAAGAATTACATCAATGATTCTTGTGAATTCTTGCGTTGAGTATAGGAGCTGTGATGACAAGTACTGTCTGTTTGACGTTTGATTTTGATGCCATGTCGGTATGGTTTGGCTATGCGCATACCACGCCAGCCATGTTGTCGCGTGGAGAATACGGCGCCACGGTAGGTGTGCCACGGATTCTCGAGTTGCTCAAGCGCTACAATATCCGCTCGACGTTTTTTATTCCTGGGCATACGGTCGAATCATTCCCGCATCAAGTTGATGCAATTCTGGCGGCAGGGCACGAAGTAGGGCATCATTCATACGCACATGTCGACCCTAGTGAACAGACTCCCGACGAAGAGCGACGTGACATGGAGCGGGCGTTGCAGGTGTTGCGCAAGATTGGGGTAGAGCCGCAAGGGTTTCGTTCGCCATCGGCCGATTTTTCGCAGGTGACGTTGTCGTTGCTCGAAGAATACAAGTTCCGCTACGATTCAAGTTTGATGGCCAATGATTTTGCGCCGTATCACCCGCGCATCGGTGATCAAGTCAGCCGGCATGAGCCGTTAATTCCTGGGCGTATCGCTGATATTTGGGAATTGCCGTTTTGTTTTGAGTTTGACGATTGGGCGCATTTCCAGTTCAATTTCAATCCGTACCGCAATGGTACGTCGGCACCAAGCAAGGTGTTTGAGATTTGGACCAAAGATTTTGATTGGATGCATCACAATCATCCGAATGGGGTGTTGACGGCGGCGATGCATCCCCAGGTGATTGGACGTGGTCATCGTATCGAAATGTTAGAGCAGTTTATTCAGCATGTACAATCACGGCGTGACACGCAGTTTTCGACGTTGGGTGACGTGGTGACGCGCTTAGGATGAATTAATAGGGTTGGCGAAGATAAATCTTCGCCAACCCTATTTTGTTTATTCACGGCTGCGCCTAATATTTTTTGACTAAAGAAGTAATTGACTCAATAACACGTTGTAGTTTGGCATCGTCGATGTAATTGTACATTGGCATGCGTAATAATCGCCCACTTAGTGAATCAGTGTTGTCCATGCGGCCATTTACCCGCCCATAGCGCATCCCTGCAGGTGAACTGTGTAAGGGGATATAGTGAAAAATGGCACCAATATCGAGTTTTTTGAGTGCCTCGAGGAGCTCGTTGCGCAACTCAGCGGTTGGTAAAATGACATAATACATGTGGGCATTGTGTTGACATTCTGCCGGTACTACTGGTTGGCGTAAATATTCATCTTTGGCTAAATTAGCAAAAGCGGTATGATAAGTATCCCACGTGGCTAAGCGGTTTTGGGTAATTGTGAAGCCATTTTCGAGTTGGGCCAACAAAAATGCAGCGATTAATTCGCTTGGTAAAAAAGAGGAACCGACGTATTGCCAGGTGTATTTGTCGACGATACCACGAAAAAACTGGCTCCGGTCAGTACCTTTTTCCCAGATGATTTCGGCTAATTCGGTGTATTTGGGGTCATTGACAAAAAGCGCGCCACCTTCACCCGAAATCACGTTTTTGGTTTCGTGGAAACTCATGGCGGCGAAATGACCGATGCTTCCTAACGGACGCCCTTTGTAATATGATTCATAGCCTTGGGCAGCGTCTTCGATAACAAATAAGTTGTGGCGTTGTGCAATATCCATGATGGTGTCCATTTCGCAAGCAACGCCGGCATAATGGACCACGCAGATTGCTTTGGTACGCGGGGTAATGGCTGCTTCGATGAGTGTTTCGTCGATATTGAGGGTGTCTGGACGGATATCGACAAACACGGGAATGGCATTGCGGAGGACCACCGCATTGGCTGTCGAGACGAAGGTGTATGAAGGCATGATTACTTCATCGCCCGGCTGTAAATTACACAAAATACTCGCCATTTCGAGGGCGGCCGTACATGAATGGGTAAGCAGTACTTTTTGTGAGCCAACCTGTTGTTGCAGGATTTTGTGACAACGTTGCGTGAATTCGCCATTCCCTGATAATTTATGCAAATTATAGGCTTGGGTGATGTATTCGAGCTCTTGTCCAGTCATATAGGGACTATTGAACGGTACTTTCATAATCCAATCCTCTCCGATTGATATGCAACAATTTAGTGTAAATGCAGAGTTAATTGCCTAAACGGCGAGTCCCTGCAAAATATTCTTCAAATCGGGTGCGAATTGTTGGCCATTCGTGATCGCAAATAGCAAACCACGCGGTATCGCGATTACGCCCTTTGACAATCAAATGTTGTTGGAATATACCTTCGAAGCGGAATCCGAGGCGTTGGGCGGCCGCACGACTACGGGCATTTTTGGCATCGCACTTCCATTCCACCCGGCGGTAGTGCAATGTATCAAACAAATAGGCAAGTAGCAAAAATGCAGACTCGGTGGTGCGCGGGGTGCGTTGAATGTCCGCATCGTACCAAATATGCCCGAGTTCGGCCCTGCCATATTCGGGAACGATGCTCATAATCGTAATCACGCCGATGGGGATTTGGGTGACGGCATCACAAACCACATGCATTAATGGATCAGTTTTGCTGGCGAAATCCCGCACATAGGTGTCCATCGCTGCTTGGTCGGTAAATGGGCCATAGGGTAAATATTGCCACGTATATAAATGTGCCGATGTGCGATGCCCTGCGGCGAAAAGTGCGGCACCGTCATTTGTGACGTCTGGGGCGCGCAGCGTAACATGGGTGCCGGTATGGGTGATTAATTGCGGTACCTGCCACATACGGTTCATTCCTTTAGCGACGAGATAATAATTTAAGTATTGTTTTTATCATAGCACGGGTTGTGGGCAGTAATGAATCGAGGTCGAGCCACTCATTGGCTTCGCAGGTATTGCCTCCTTGTGGTCCACAAATAACGGTAGGGATGTGGCCATGGAAGGCGAAATGGCTGGTGTCGGCCACACTACGACCGAGCACATAGTGGATTGGCTGTTGATATTCATTTGCCAATTCGGCCGTCATGATTTGTACCAATGGGTCACTGGTGGGGACGAGATATGGGCCTGGTGCGGGGGTGGGGCGCTCATTCCAGGTCAATTCCCAGCGACTGTGGCGCGTATAGCGAGTAACTACGTCGCGGATTTGGGCGGTGGCATGGGCGAGTGTTTCGCCGGGCAGAATATGGCGATCAATCCAGACATCGGCAACTTCGGGGACTAGAATAAACGTGCCGCCGCTGTGGATACCGATGACATTGAGCGTCCCTGCGAGCTGGAATTGCTCGTCCCAGCCCAAATCAACGAGGCCTGGTTCTTCGAGAGCGGCCACGACGCGGGCAGCGTCTGCGGCAGCGTTGATGCCGCCGCCAAAGGCGGCATGGACTGTTTTGCCAAAAAAACGGATGCGAAAGACATGGCGGCCCCGTTGGCCGATGGTCAAGGTGCCCGCATTGGAGGGCTCGGGGACGATGGCGGCTTGACACCCCTCGAGAAAACCGCCGTTGATGATGGCGTGTGCTCCCCGCGACCAGTTTTCTTCGTCACTCGTGGCAGTAATCAGTACGCGGCCAGGCAGTAATTCGGGATGGGCGCCGAGTGCTTCGGCAATGGCGAGCACACAGGCCGCACCACCCTTCATGTCGTGGGCACCGAGTCCGTATAAACGATTGTCGATTTGCGTAGGGGTAAAGGGATCGGTCTGCCAACCAGCAAACACGTCAAAGGTATCGAGGTGGAAGTTGAGCATCACGCTGGTCTCGCCCTGCCCAATACTTGCCACGATGGTGTCACCAGATTCTGGCACGGCGAGACGTGTTACCGAAAATCCACAGCGAGAGAGGAAGGTGGCAGTATAGTCGCTCATGGCGCCTTCGTTATTCGTGACAGAAGGGATTGCTACGATGGTATGGGTGATCTCACACAGGCGTTGGTGTGAAATCAGGGCAAGAAAGGTGTCAATCATTGGGTAATTCCTTCTTTTGCCATCAATTGCTCAATCCCATGCGCAATGGCCACGAGGGTGGCGTCGCTCCAGGCGGTGCCCATCAGGGTTAGTCCAATGGGGAGGTGATTAATTTTACCCATCGGGATGGTAATAAGTGGGTACGCGGCACAGGCGGCAGCAGTAGTGCTATCACCCCGCATATTGGGGTCGCCGTTGATTTGGTCGATTGGCCAGGCTGGGGTGCCTGATGGCACGATGATGCAATCGAGATTGTGGCGTTGCAAGGTCGCATCGATGCCTTCGCGTTGTGATTTGCGTTTGCACCAGGCTGCCGCATCGTGGTAGGCCACCTGGTCGGCATTGGTCATGCGATTTGCCCGCAGAAAAATCTCTTGGTCAAAAGCAAACCCAGGATTGGGGTGAGCGTTGTTAAAGGCAATCAGATCGCTGAGGTTGCGCGGTACGTCGGCTTTACTAAAGCCTGGCAATACGTCGCGGGTGGCCAAATAGGCGGCTACAGCGTGCTTGAATTCGTAGCACAGTACCATGTATTCGTTTTCACTACTGCGTAGCTCGTTGACGGTGCTAATTTCAACATTATCAACGATGGTAATGCCATGGCGGGCTAGCATCGTGACGACGGCGTTGAAGCGGTCATCGACACCGGCATGATAGCCACTAAAATCAGTACGTGCCACGCCAATCCGTACCTGCCGAATGGTTTGAGGATTGATGGGGTTGCGTAGGATGGTGAGGGTGGCGGCAGGGATGTGGTGGGTGGCAGCATCGCTAGCGTCATATCCGGCTAAGACACCAAGCAAGAGGGCGGCATCGGCGACACTGCGGGCATGTGTTCCGAGGGTATCTTGGGTGGTTGAAATGGGGATGACGCCACTGCGACTAATCAACCCAACGGTTGGTTTGATGCCCACCACGCCACAGCGGGCCGATGGCGAAATAATCGAGCCATCGGTTTCGCTGCCAACTGCCAGCGGAACGAGTCCAGCGGCGACGGCAGCAGCCGAACCCGAGCTCGATCCACTGGGGCAGCGATTGTGGTCGTGGGGGTTGAGGCATTGGCCGCCGCGCCCGCTGTAGCCACTGCTTGAGTGGGCAGCGCGGAAGTTGGCCCATTCGCTCATGTTGGCTTTGGCCACCGGGATGGCGCCAGATTGGCGTAACTGGGTGATTGCAAATGCATCACGACGGGCACGACTGGTAAGTAATGCGGGCGAGCCGGCGGTAGTTTGCATGCGGTCGCCCGTGTCAATATTGTCTTTGAGGGCAATGGGGATGCCGGCGAGTGGGTGAGGATTGCTGGTAGTTTGGGCATATTCGGCCAGGAGCATGGCATCGGGATTGACTTCGATAATGGCACGGTTGCGGTCAGCGGCGATACGTCCTAGTACAACACTCATGAGTGTTGTGGGCGATTGCGCCATTGCGCTGATGGTGTCAAGGTCAATCCGTGATTGAATGTGACTCATGCGTGTGCCTCTTCTTTGTTGGTAAGTGTACTGCCAAGCGATGCGATGGTAATGCCAATTATGGCAATGATGGCATTGGTATTGAGCGATTCATGGAGTATGAGCCAGCCAATAATCGCACCAACCACCGGTTCACTACAGACCAATACCCCATAGGTCCGGGCTGGTAAGCGTTGTAAGGCGTTGTATTCGAAGGTAAACGGGATGATGGCGGCCATAATCCCCATCAAAAAGCTTTGCCAGAGAATGTGGGGGTTGAGTAATTGCCAGCCCCCTTGGATGACACCAGGGATAGACATGATGACGAGCGCGACGATTAATCCACCGATGAGTCCATCGTATGACGATGCCACAGCGGCCACTCGTGGTGAAGTGATGATATAAAGACCCCAGAACACGGCGGCGATGAGGGCTGCGACAACTCCCCAAATATCAAGATGTACGCCGATGTCAGGGACGAGGAGTGCGATGCTCAGGGCAGCAATACCGATCCACATGCGATCGAGCCACGTGCGACTATTGCGTACTGCCACTACGAGTGGTCCGATGAATTCGATGGCGATGGCAATCCCGAGCGGGATGCGCTGGACGGCCAAATAAAAAAAGAGCGTCGAACAAGCAATGCAGATGCCAAATAATGCCATAATCCGAAAATGTTGCCGGTAGAGTGTGACAATATTCGGACGAAACAACATAAATAGACATAACACAGCTATTAACAAACGTAAAAAAACCGTCCCTCCAGCACCAATAACAGGAAATAGATCACGGGCAAGGGCTGCACCGTATTGGACTGATACCACTGCGGTGAGTACGAGGAACGGTGCCGGTAGTCGTGAAAGGACGCCAGCAGGAATCTGAGTTGACATAGACGTCCAATGCTATTATGCGTATGATGTATATTATCGTTTATTCAACGGAGGTGCAACATCATGGAATCTGTTATCGCTATTCGCTACCGCAACGCCACTGCCTGTATGGGTGATGAACGCAGTGTCGACGCCCTGCTCAATTCGCATGCATTGCATACTGATGGCATTGCTCCACTCGTTGTTACTCCTACTACTGATGGTTTACCATTGGGGAGTGACATTCCTGCCAATATCGGCATGTTTTGTCAGCGTATCGCTGATGCCACCGCCACCGCCCGCCGTGCTGGTCAAAAGGTAATGATGATTGGCGGCGATTGTTCGCATGTCACGGGGGTTTATTCGGGGCTTGTGGCAGCTCACGGTCCCCATGCATCGATTGGCCTCGTGTGGTTCGATGCCCATGGTGACTTCAATACCACCAAAACGACCCTATCCGGGATGCTTGGTGGTATGCCGGTGGCCGTCTGTGCCGGGTTGACCTTGCCACAATGGCGCATCAATGCCGGTATCAACGAAGCGTTGCCGACAAATCGCATTGTGATGGTTGATGTGCGCAACCTCGACCCCGCCGAAGCCCAATTGATTGCCGCCACCGACGTGACGGTCGTCCCCTGTGCCACAGATCCACTCCGTGCCGCCATGGAACGCTTGGTGGCTGAGTGTGAATACATTTATTTGCACATCGACGAAGATATTTTGGACAAACGCTATGTGCCCAATCACGGCACGGCCGAGCCCAATGGCCCATCGATGGACGAAGTGGTGGCAGCGATCCATACGGTGGCCGATGTGGCTGGTGACAAATTGATTGCCCAAGCCTTGGTGTCGGTTTATAACGTAGGTGAAGGGGCAGCCACGAGTGTGGCCAGTGGTATTGAATTGTTGCACCATATGCACGCCGTGTGGAAGTAGTAGGGGCGTCATTGCATGGCGCCGTCATTGCATGGCGCCGTCATTGCATGGCGCCGTCATTGCATGGCGCCGTCATTGCATGGCGCCGTCATTGCATGGCGCCGTCATTGCATGG
>CANFUF010000142.1 GCA_947450095.1 Roseiflexaceae bacterium | reverse complement strand
TACCGCCCCGTTGGGGCTTGGGCACTTTATACTGCCGACTTCACTTCCTCCTTCCGCCTTCACACTTCCTACGTCAAAAGGCGTTGCCCTGTGCTTTAAAATACCGCCCCGTTGGGGCTTGGGCACTTCCCATGAATGGCGCCGAACATACGCAAGGGCGTTGCCCTCTGCTTTAAAATACCGCCCCGTTGGGGCTTGGGCTCTCGATGAATGGCGACCACCATACGCAAGGGCGTTGCCCTGTGCTTTAAAATACCGCCCCGTTGGGGCTTGGGCACTTCCCATGAATGGCGCCGAACATACGCAAGGGCGTTGCCCTGTGCTTTAAAATACCGCCCCGTTGGGGCTTGGGCACTTCCTCCTTCCAGCTTCATACTTCATACTTCGATTTTGGGTTTGCCGTGATGCGCAGAACGTGCTATACTGCGGTCTAGTGTGTGCGTACCAACGTACCGTTGTTACGTGTAGTAATTTGACAAAGGAGCGACTGCGTTATGTCGCAACAGATTATGGACGCCATTGAGCGTCGTCAATTCAAATCCGATATTCCTGAGTTCCGCGAAGGTGACACGGTACGCGTCGGTGTACGCGTGGTCGAAGGTAGCCGCGAGCGCGTCCAGGATTTCGAAGGTGTGGTTATCCGCAAGCGCGAAGGTGGCATCAACGCCAGCTTCACCGTGCGCCGCATTGCCTCACACAGCGTTGGCGTAGAGCGTACCTTTTTGCTCCACGCACCCCGCGTCGACTCCATCACGGTTATGCGCCGTGGTAAAGTTCGTCGTTCACGGTTGTTCTACTTACGTGGCTTGACCGGTAAGGCCGCCCGTATCAAAGAGCGCCGCTAACACCGCCGTGGTATCCGCACTACGCCGGCTTTATGCATGGGGATTAGTACGGCTCTACTACGAATTTGCACCAATCTATGACTTTGTGGCCATGCGTGTATCGCGTGGCCACTGGTTTTTGTGGGGCGAGGCGGTCATCCCCTTCCTCACTGCCCCCATCCTCGAATTGGGCTGTGGCACTGGACACCTGCAAGCCAGCCTGACCCGCCACGGCCTGTCTGCCATCGGCCTCGATCGCTCACCAGCCATGCTCCGCCAAGCCCGGCAGCGGAGCGATACCCTCATCTTGGCCGACAGCCAAGCCATCCCGCTCCGCCCTGCCAGTATCCAAACCGTGGTCGCCATCTTCCCTGCGCCCTATATCATTGCCCCCGCCACCCGCGCCCAAATCGCCCAGGTGTTACAACCGGGGGGACGCTTGGTGGTGCTGCTGGCTGCCGGCAAATACGACCTCACCCGCCACCCGTTGTGGCAGACATATGCCGACGCGGGCTGGCAGGTAAGTAAGCAAGATTTCATGGTCAACCAGACGCCGCTTCAATTGATGATTGCGATACCGCCCCATGCCACCCCATCTTGACTACGAATGGCAACTGCGTACCCGTGGCCACCACACCATCGCCGGTGTCGACGAGGTGGGGCGGGGCTGTTGGGCTGGACCGGTAGTGGCGGCGGCAGTGGTATTGAGTGATGCAGTATTGCATATGCCGGCGTTTTTGCAGGGACTCAACGATTCCAAACAACTCAGCGCCAGCCAACGCAATCAGCTCATCCAGACCATCCACCAAGGCGCCGTGGGGATTGGCATCGGCTGGGTGGCCGCCCACGATGTCGACTGCTTTGGTATCCTCACTGCCACCAAACTGGCCATGCAACAAGCACTGATGAGCCTGCCTATCATCCCCGATGCGCTGTTGATTGATGCAGTCAAGCTACCCGATTGGCCAATCAACCAACAATCGCTTATCAAAGGGGATGCCACTTCGCTGTCGATTGCCGCCGCCTCGGTAATAGCCAAGGTAGCTCGCGACCGAATGATGACACAGCTGGGTATTCACGACCGCCGCTACGGTTTTTCACAACATAAAGGATATGGCACCGCACAGCATCAACAAGCCTTGCGTCGGTATGGGATTACGGCGCAACACCGCCAGACCTTTCGGCCAATCAGTACCTTCCTCGCGACGGGGCAGTGGGACGACGATGCGGATGAGGCGCGTTCAATGGTAAAATAAGCAGACGTTATTGTGACGAGGAACAAACAGATGACCATTGATTTTGATTTAGTCGAATATATTCGGCAATTACGCACCGTCGGCGCCGAATTACCCTTCCCGCTCGCCCACCACATCGTGAGCAGTGGTGCCGCAGCCGTGGCCCCGCTGGTGGCGATTGCTATCGACACCGAATTACTTACCGGGGCGGCGCCGCTTTGTTTTGCGCCGTTACACGCCTTGCGGTTGCTGGGTGAATTACGCGATGTCAGCTATATCGCGCCAATCATCAGCGCCGGCATCCCTAGTGCCCCCGACAAAATCAGCGAGCAACGGGGCGTGATTTGGGATGGCGAAGTGCCCCAAGTCATCGCCCGCTGTGGCGCCGACGCCCTAGCCCCCACACTGGCATTGCTCGACGACGAACACACCAGCAATGTGGGCCATCACCGCGCCGCCATCGCCTTGGCCTATCTGACCGTCGAAGTGCCCGAATTGATGGCCGAGATTGTCGCCGCCCTCGAAGCGCGTCTGACCACCAGCGACGTCGACCGCAACGCCTCGGTAGCACTGGCGTTGGCCAATATGGGCTCCGAACAGAGCTACAAAGTGGTGATGGATGCCTATAAAGTAGGGCATATTGCCAAAGATGCCGTACAACCCGGGCCATTACGGCAACTGTTGTTGAGCCGGAGCAATGCCCGCTTGGCGTGTGTCAAACACCCCCTCGGCGAGCGCTACGCCCACCACCCCCTCAACCCACCCGCCAATTAAATCCATTCTGTAAAAAACAGGAACACCGATTACTAGTGTAATCGGTGTTCCTGTGTCACAAGAGGTTTTTATGATATCAATCATCCTTAACGAACCCTGGGAAGCGGCCAAATGCACAGCGGCCTGGGAGGCAGACCAGCTCACGCTCTATCCCGCCGGCACCACGGCTGACCAGATTGATCCAGCCACCGACGTACTCAGTACCTTCATCCACACCAAAATCACCGCCGCGCACATGGATCGCTTGCCCAATTTGCGTTTGATTGCCACCCGTTCCACCGGCTTTGACCACATCGACATTGCGGCGGCCACCGCCCGCAAAATCGCCGTCTGCAATGTGCCCGCCTATGGTGAACGCACCGTGGCCGAATACGCCATGGCGTTGTTGCTGGCGGCCACGCGGCTGGTATTGCCCAGTACTTACCGCCTACAACATGATTTTTCGGCCAATGTGCAAGGCTTGCGAGGCGTCGACATTCACGGCAAAACGGTGGGAATTGTGGGAACCGGGCGCATTGGGCGCAACTTTGGCCGGATGATTAAAGGATTTTCGCCCCACATTATCGCCTACGACGTTACGCCCGAACTCGATTGGGGTGCCGAAGTGGGGGCGACGTTTGTGGACCTCGACAGTCTGTATCGCCAAGCCGACATTATTTCGTTCCATTTGCCGCTATTTGCCACCACGCATCACACCTTTAATATGCAGACGTTGGCGTTGCTCAAGCCTGGTGTATTTGTGGTCAACACCTCGCGGGGTGGCTTGATCGACAGTGCGGCCTTGCTGGCGGGACTCAATCAAGGGATTGTGCGAGGCGCGGCCCTCGATGTAGTCGACCACGAAGAGCTGATTGGCAGCCAGAGTGACAGCCCCGATGTGCAGGTGATGAAAGAATTGCTGGCCCACCCGCATGTGATTGCCAGCGCCCACAATGCATTCAATACGAGTGAAGCGCTCGAGCGCATCCTCAGCACCACCATCGAAACCATCAACCAACATTTGACGGGGTATGAACCACAATACATGATTCCTCCATCGTTTGCGTCATTGCATGGCGCCAACGATGGAGGAATCATGAAGTCGGAAGCATGAAGTCGGAAGTATGAAGTAGCGGCGTCATTGCATGGCGCCCACGAAAAACGGCGAAGGCGCCCCCGAGGAATCCATGACGCCCGGGAGATTCCACGCTACGGGTGCCAAGGCACCCGGCATGGAATGACGGTGGGTCTGGGTTGTCTCCGCGTCCTCTGCGCTCTCTGTGCAAGATAATGACGCAATCCCCGGGGGCGCCATGGAATGACGCCCTTACGGCTGCGCCGTGGCCACAAATTGCACCTTCAATTCCACTTGATCTTCGACTTTGATCATGTTGGCGATATTGGGGGCAGTGATACCGAAATCGCTCATGTTGATGGTCGTCGTCGCTTGGCCCTGCACGGTATCGCCGGTCAACGTACCATCGACCAGCCATTCGACAGACTTGGTCACGCCGTGGACGGTCATATCCCCCACCAAATTAAAACTGACTTGACTACCGGCTTGATAGCTGTCAGGCAGATTCAAGGCATTGGTCGAGACAAACTCGGCATAGGGATAGGTGTTGGATTCAAGCCAGCGCTCGCGGATGGCGTTGTCACGCCGGCCGCTATCGCTCTGCAAGGTGCGCAAATCAATCTGTATTTTGGTGACTTTACCCGCCGGAACACCCTCGGTGGATACCACAAAGGTACCACTGACCACATTGGTGGTGCCTACCGCCCGATAGGGACGGTTTTCTTGTAAAAAAACTTCATTGACGGCGTATTGGGCGCTACTTTGGGTGGGATCAATCACAAATTGCTTCGCCGTGACCGGCATAATGCTTGCATCGGGGGTGGCGGGAGCCTCGACTGTGGCCAGCACCGTCGGTTCGACCACTGCCAACGCCGTGGGCGTGGCTGGGGCTTGGGGGGCGGGCGTAGGAGCGGCCGCTTGCCCGGCACAACCGACCAACACCAAAATCATCACACTATATAAAAACCATTTCATCGCAAACTACTTTCTTTGTGTGTCGATAAACACTCCCTCCTATTATAAAGTACAGCCGCAGCCTGCTGCGTCTCTAGCAGCCTGCTGCGGCTCAAAAGCAGCCTGCTGCCCGCAATGAATTCCATGGCAAGCCACGGAGATTCCACGCTACGGTTGCCCTGGCACCCGGCATGGAATGACGCAGGGAGCGGGCAGCCTGCTGCGGCTCTTCCGCGCCCCCACCCAATCGCACGTGCATGGCATGGGCGATTTTCCACGGCGCCATAATGCATGCGCGTTGCCACAATCATTGATGGGCGCCGCAGATTAATCGCCCCTACGTGCACCCCCAATCCCTCCATGCGCCCTACGTACAGAAGCAGCCTGCTGCGTCTCTAAAGCGTGCGGCTTGCCGCACACTTGACAACCCACCAATTATTTTTTATCATAGCGCCAAGCCACAATCCGTGCACACGTGTGCGCAATTAATAGCAACGAAAGGGAGGCGGCGATGCGGCGCGTATCAATCGAAGACATCGCCCGCCACGCCGAGGTATCGCATTCGACGGTATCACGGGCCTTGCGGGGCAACAAACGTATCAGCCTGACGGTGCGCACGCGCATCTTGCAGATCGCCAATGAGCTGGGCTATACCCCCAACGCCATTGCCCAGAGTCTGCAACAACGCCAAACCAACACCATTGGACTCGTCGTCACCGACGTGGCCGATCCGTTTTGGGGTGAGGTGGTCAAGGGGGTTGAGGCCGTCAGTATGCACAATCAAAAAGCCTTGTTTTTGAGTGCCTCGCAATACGACCCCAGCCGGCAGCTGGCCGTCATCGAAGTCTTTCACCAACGGCGGGTCGACGGGATTATCGTGGGTGATTCGCAGTTGGGCGATGCCCAGATGAACCGATTGGCGCGCATCAAAGTCCCCACCGTGTTCCTCAATAGTCAGGTCGACCACGCCTACCCCGGCTTCCATGCCGTTGGCATCGACAATTACGCCGGCGGAGTGCTGGCCGCCCAGCATTTGTGGGCACTGGGGCATCGCCACCTCGCCTACCTCGGTTCGACCAAGCGCCCGGCCTCAAACCAGATGCGTAGTTTGGGGTTTGCTGAGACGTTGCGGGGGTATGGATTACCACCTGGTGCGCTGGCCACTCACCACAGCACGAGCCTTGCCGACGACCTGCGCATCGGCTATGAGTTGGCGAGTGCCATTGATTACACCCAGACCACGGCACTTTTTTGTTACAACGACAGCATCGCCCTCGGCGCCTTGACCTATTGTCGCTCGGTGGGGATTGCGGTACCAGAACAGCTCAGTATTGTGGGCTTTGATGATGTGGCCATCGCTCAATTTAGTATGCCGGCCCTCACCACCATCGCCCAACCCAAAGTCGCCCTCGGTGAAACCGCCATGCAACTGCTCCTGGCAGTGCTGGCTGGTCAACCCTCCATCGATACCATCCTGACACCCACGTTAGTGGTGCGCCACAGTAGCGCACCTGCACCGAAAGGAACAGCGCAATGACACCACAGTACACCGCCGCCAATTTGCTCGTCGCCCCCGGCAATTCTGCCGACCCCCAGGTCGTCGTCGAAGTCACCCCCGCCTTGGCCCAATGGGAACACATCAACTTCCAAGTGCGCCAACTGGGCACGGGCCACAGCTGGAGCTTCGACACCAGCGATCACGAATTCGCCCTGATCGTCCTCAGTGGCACCATCAACGTAACCAGCAATCGGGGCACCTGGCAGATGGGTGGACGAGCGCACGTCTTTGCCGGCGCCGCCTATGTGCTCTACTTGTCACGCCAGACCAGCTTGACCGTCACCGCCACCAGCGAGGCCGAATTTGCCGTGACTTGGGTCAAAGCAACCAAAGATTTCGCACCGGTACTGGTCACCCCTGCCACTGTAGCCCAAGAAATCCGTGGCGGCGACAATGCCACCCGCCAAATCAACCAACTGATGCCTCCCGGATTCCCGTGTGAGCGCTTGGTGATTGTCGAGGTCTATACGCCGTCGGGGAGCTGGTCGAGCTACCCGCCCCACAAGCACGACATCCACCGCACCGCCGCCGACGGCACCATCCTCGAAGCCGACCTCGAAGAGATTTACTTTTATAAGCACGACAAACCCGACGGCTTCGCCTTTCAACACGTCTATACCGACGCCGACTCCCCCATCCACCAAGCGGGCAGCCCCATCGATGCGGTGGTGGTAGCCCGCCCCAATCACGTGGTGCTCATCCCCGAAGGCTACCACCCCGTCACCAGCGCCCCCGGCTACACCACCTATTACCTCAACGTGCTGGCCGGTAGCGCCCAATCGTTGGCCAACATCGATGACCCCAAACACACTTGGGTCAAAAACCACTACCAAGGGCTCGACCCCCGCATCCCGATTTACCCACAAGGTCAATAAAAAAAATTCCGGTGCTGGCGGTGAATGGGCACTGCCAGCACTTTTAGGGGAGCACACCATGACCAAAACGTATGACCTGCTGGCGATGGGACGCTCTTCCATCGATCTCTATGCCAACGACGTGGGGGCGGCCTTTGTCGATATCACCAGCTTCGCCGCCTATGTAGGCGGCTGCCCCACCAACATCAGCGTGGCCGCCCAACGCCTCGGCGCCCGCACCGCCTTGTTGACGGCAGTGGGTGCCGATCAAGTAGGCGATTTCATCCTCAATTTTTGTCACAAAGAGGGCATCGACACCAGTGCCACCCCCCGCAAACCAGGCAAACGCTCGAGTGCGGTGGTGCTGGGTATCGAGCCTCCCGACAAATTCCCGTTGACCTACTACCGCGATAATTGTGCCGACATCGAGCTGACCATCGACGACGTGTTGGCTAGCCCCATCAAAGATGCCAAATATTTGCTGTTAAGTGGCACCGGGCTCTGCAAAGAACCCTCCCGCAGTGCCAGCCTGTTTGCCACCGAATACGCCCAACGCCACGGCACCAAAGTAGTGCTCGACATCGACTTCCGCCCCGATCAATGGCACGACCCGCGCGCCTTTGGGGTGACCTTGCGCTCGCTGTTGCGCTCGGTCGATATCGTGCTGGGCACCGAAGACGAAATCAACGCCATGATGATGGGCGAACACGCCGACGTGCGCTTGACCCATTCCCAGGTCTCTGATGCCCGCGTCGGCGGCGATGTGGATGCCGCCATCGACACGATTTTGCAGATGGGGCCGACAGTGCTCTTCCAAAAACGAGGTGCAACCGGCTCACGCGTCCACGTCATCGCAGGCGATGCAATTACCCGCATCGACGCCCCGGGCTTCGCCGTCGACGTCTACAACATTCTCGGCGCCGGTGATGCCTATGCCGGCGGCGTCATCTATGGCTTGGCACACAACTGGGATTGGTACACCACCGCTCGTTTGGGCAATGCCTGTGGCGCCATCGTCGTTACCAAACACGGCTGTGCTAATTTCATGCCGACCTACGAGCAAATGCAGGCATTCGTGGCACCGTACGGCGGTTTGTAAAAAGGGAGAATTCAGTTTATGGCTACCACACGCCTTACCATGGCCCAGGCCTTGGTTACTTTTTTGACGCAGCAATATGTCACCCGTGACGGCGTCGAGCAACAATTCTTTGCCGGCTGTTTTGGAATTTTTGGGCATGGCAACATATCGGGGATGGGGCAGGCCTTGCAACAAATCCCGGCCTTGCGCTACTATCAAGCCCGCAACGAACAAGGGATGGTGCACGCCGCCACCGCTTTCGCCAAAACCGCCAATCGCCTGCAAATGCTGGCCTGCACCACTTCGATTGGACCGGGCGCCACCAACATGGTGACC
>CANFUF010000141.1 GCA_947450095.1 Roseiflexaceae bacterium | reverse complement strand
CAGCACAGCACAGCACAGCACAGCACAGCACAGCACAGCACAGCACAGCACAGCACAGCACAGCACAGCACAGCACAGCACAGCACAGCACAGCACAGCACAGCACGATGGTGAAATTTGGTACGTAGTTGTTGCGGATGACGAAGCCCGCTTAGCACTAACGCAACAGCTTCCACATGACGTGGTGCTGGTACTGCCCGAACGGGTGGCACCGCTCCGTGAAGCCTTACTCGACGTAGCGGCTCACGATGCCGTGAGTCGTGACCGCGACGTGCTAATTGACCGCGTCGCCATGCGGGAACTCACCTTGCGCCTCCGTGAAGCACAGGCGACCCTCAACCAACTCATCGAAGCGAATTATGGTGCCGGGTACGGACAGTGGTTTGTGGCTGGGCAACGGGTCGACATGCGTGACCGTCGGCAATTTGACGCAGTCTTGTCGGCGGTATTTGACCAGCAGTTTGCAGCGACGCCGTTGATTCGGAGTGAATTAATTGTGCGGCGCAAATTGTCTGGCAGTATTTCACGGGCGCGTCGGCAATTAATCGAACTCATCCTCGAGCAGAGTCATCGACCTTTGCTGGGCTTGACTGAGGGCTATCCCCCTGAGCGCGCCTTGTACGAAAGTATCTTGCGAGCCGGGCAAGTACATGTAGCCGTCACCGCCACTGAATGGCAACTGCAGATTCCCACTGCCGACAACGATCCATTGCGGTTTGGGCCGATATTTACGGCAATTGATGATTTTTTTACCCAAAGCATTGCCAAACGCCTGCCATTGACCGCACTCTATACGGTGCTGCTTGCGCCCCCATTTGGCGTGCGCGAGCCGCTGATTCCGTTGTTTTTTGTGCTGATGTACGTCATTCACAGTGGTGAAGTGGCGTTATACGAGCACGACAGTTTCGTGGCCATCCCCGATGTGGCCTTGTTTGAGCGCTTGGTGGTCAAACCACAGCACTTTGCGGTGCGCCGCTCACCGGCCAGCGGCCTGCGCACGGCCTTGTTTGAGCGTGTCGCCAAAGCATTTGCACCCCAGGCCTTGACTAAACGGGGTACGCTGGCGGTGCTTGATGCCGTCAAGCCAATGTTGCGTTTTGCCCAACAATTGCCGGCCTATGTGCGCCAAACCCAGACTCTTAGCCCACAGACGATGCGGGTGCGCCACGCATTGATTGAAGCTAAAGCCCCCGATGATTTGCTCTACATCCAAATCCCTACCGCCCTTGGATTACCGCCGATTGCCGGTGATGCCCCCCTCGACGATGGTGTGGTCGAGGCGGTGTCGGTGGGGTTGCGCACCGCCCTCGAAGAGCTCCAGCAAGCCTACCCGGCCTTGGTGACTGAAGCGATTACGGCGGTGGCGCAGGCGGTCTATGCCAACACCCACCAACGCGAATTGTTGCATGCCGAGTTGCGCGAACGGACGGCGTTGGTGTTGACCCAGAGCGCCGACCCGCAGTTGCGAGCCTTTGCCAACCGCATTCACGGCAGTGATGCCTTGCGCTGGATCGAATCGGTGGCGGCGCTGCTCGGACGCAAACCGATGCCTAGCTGGAGCGATGCAGACGTCGACACCTACCGCGTGGCGGTGGCCGATGTGGGGCGGCGCCTGCGTTTGTTTGAGCAGGTGGCCACTGCTCAAACACATACGCACTTGGGGGCATTGCGCCGACGCGTCGGCATCAGTGATGCCCGCGGTGAGCGCAGTCTGGTGGTCACTTTTGATCCAAACGACAGTGCCATGCAGGCCATTCGCCAGCAAATCGATGCCACCTTGGCGCAGTCGTCACTCGATAGCGGGCAACGCTTGAGTGTACTGGTCGGGATTCTTGAATCGTTGTTACCCAATGATACCCAAATGGAGGATTCCCAATGACTACTGATGCAATTGCTACGTGGGCTACCCGCCCAGGCCGCCACATTGTCAGTTTGAGTGGTGGCAAAGACAGCACGGCGCTCGCGATTTTTTTGCGGGGCAAAATCCCCAATATCGAATATGTGTTTTGCGATACCGACAAAGAATTACCTGAGACCTACGAATATCTCGACCGTCTCGAAGCCTTTTTGCAACAGCCGATTGTGCGCTTGAATGCCGGCCGGGGCTTCGACCATTGGTTGACGGTGTATGGAGGCGTGTTGCCGTCGGCGCAGACGCGCTGGTGCACTCGCAAGCTCAAAATCGAGCCGTTCGAGCAGTATGTGGGTGATGATGTGATCTGGAGCTACATCGGGATTCGGGCTGACGAAAACCGCGATGGCTATATCTCGGCCAAGAAAAACATCACGCCTATTTATCCATTCAAAGAATACGGTTTGAAGCTGCCCGATATCGAGCGTTTGCTCAGCGAAAGTGGCATGGGGTTGCCCACCTACTACGAGTGGCGGCAACGGAGCGGTTGTTATTTCTGCTTTTTCCAGCGTTCTGCTGAGTGGGTTGGCCTCAAAGAGCGTCATCCCGATTTGTTTGCCCAATCGCAGCGCTACGAAGAGGACTTTGGTGGCAAGGGGTTTTATTGGCGTCAGCGCGAGACATTGGCCGAGTTGGCCGAACCCGAGCGCGTCGCCGAAATCAAGCGCCTGCATATTGCCCGCCTTGCCCAAGAAAAAAGTCGCCGTCCCGATCGCCCCTTGATTGACCTGATTGGTGATGCCCTCGACGCCGAAGACGATGAGTTTGGCTGCAATATTTGTCATTTGTAGGATGAATTTTAGAAGGAGAAGGGTATGAGTACGATTAACAATATCTTTAATGACAACAAGGTCAAAAGCTTATTAGATGTAGTAAGCCCTCCAGGAATGGGATTTTTGATACCAGAATATCAACGGCCATATAAATGGTCGGAAGAAAACATCGAACGGTTAATCGATGACATCATTGGCGGAATCAGCCGAACAGCTAGTGGATCAGCTGAGGTTTTGTTTTTGGGAACTTTAATCGTTGTACAAACACAAAATGCTGAATTGATTGATTATAGTAGTAATCCGAAATATGCATTTCCTACCGGTATGTATTATGTTGTTGATGGTCAACAGCGATTATCAACACTTGCCATTTTAGCTATCGTATTACATCGAAAATTTAAGACACTGCTAGATAAATTAAATCAGAGATACAATAGCAGGAGTGATTATAATAAGTATTTGGCAACACAGAAAATAATTAGTGAATATGTAATTGATAAACTTACAGATTTCTATAGTGTAAAACTTTCAGGGACTTTGAATCCAACACAAAAACCATTGATTGTTCGTAAATCTGATGAGTTTTGGGTGCGAAACGGAAGTGTAGAGTATAAATCACCTATTGCACGATTTATTGCAGATTATATCGATTCAGGTAATGAAAAAGACTATTCTAATGAAGGAGAATTATATTTACAAATACAACAAAACCAGAAAAAAATAAGTTCTGAAATAGATTCAAAATTACTTGTTAAAGATTCGTTGCAATATGATTCTCATGATCCAGAAAACAAATTGCTCATTAAAATTGCAAAAATTATCTTTCCACCTATATATCAACAAGATATTGAAATGTTATTAGATGAAGATGTGTTAAATTCAGACAGTGACCTTGTAGCATTACTAAAAATGTGCTTATTTTCTTTATTTATGAGTTTACAGTGTTGTGTGAATTATTTAGAACCAAAGACACATCAATGGGCTATTGAGGTTTTTCAATCTTTGAATTCTACAGGTATTCCATTATCTTCATTAGAGGTATTTAAAGCGTATGTTCATCAAAATGCTGCGGCAATTGAAGATCAAACTGAATTAGTAAAAAAAGTATTTGAATCGGTAGAATCTTTGGTAATTGAGAGTAAAGATCAGTCATATCAAACAAATATTTATTTAACTGCATTAGCACTTGGTTTTGATGGAACCAAATTAGGTACACGTCATACTGAACAACATAAATATTTAACGAAAAGATTTGATAATTATTTAAAAATAAGCCCGGCAAGTATTGTACAGCGATATGTCACTCATCAATTTCCACTGTTTGACTACATGTTACAACTTTCTGAATACATGTATTTTCGTAATAAACCTGATGCTTCGTTTGTAAGTGATTTAGATAGTAAAACGCAAAAAGCGTATGTGGGATTATTGTTTTTAGAATCAATGGGATTCAATACTGTGCATCCGGCATTAGCATTGTTTTTTGACAATGATAATCCGAAAAATAGCGACTTTCTTGGTGCATCTCTTGCAACAACTGCTTTCTATGCATTATGGAGAAGTGTTCAGTCATCGAGTAGATTAGATAATGTAGCACGGGATTTAATGAAATCAGGAATAAATATTGGTAACAAAAATGTATTAATGAATTGGGAGCAGAGTTTATCTAACAAACCGACATTAGATGATTACAAAAGTGCGTTAAAGGCTGTGTTGCAACGAGAAAATATACTTGGAAAGGATGAATGGGTAAATCGTGCACGTGGATTCCTTTCATATCAGAATTCAGCTGTTCTTTGTCGTTTTATTCTGTTTTTAACTGCACATGATACGATTGCTGATTTGTCAGTACCGGGGTTAATTAGATCTGGTGCTGGCGGAACTCACCCTTTTTTATTCGGTGATTATTGGATGAGCGATAAGTACAATACTGTGGAGCATATTGCACCGCAAAATCCTAATGATAGTTCGTGGGATAAAAATATTTATGGTGGAGGGAGTGTTCCGAATATTCATCATTCAATTGGTAATTTAACGTTGTTACCAAAAGCGATGAATTCAGTTTTAGGTAATTTGAATTGGGCATATAAGCACAAATTTTATTCCCATTTAGCCAATCCGTCGGATGATGAACGTCGCCAAGAACTATTAGATTTAAATAATACACCAGGTATTAAATATACCAATGCTGCGAAAAATATCCTTACTGATACAAAATTGTACTTTCATTATTTGGAATCTATTATTAGGGTTTCATCTACGCCTGGATCTTGGACACGTGAGATTGTCGAAAAACGTACAGAACAAATCTGTTCTATTGCGTATGATCGATTAATCAAATGGCTTGAATAATGACCGTATATAAGATTGACTGAAATAGAAAGGATCCCCCATGTCAAATGATTTTTCCATTGTGCCGTCGCATTTGGCCGTCAAAGCCATGCGTGATAGTGGCTACAAAAACATTGCCTATGCCTTGGCCGAGCTGATCGACAATTCGATTCAGGCAGGTGCTACCCACGTCGAAGTATTGCTGGCCGAGCGCTACGAGCGGGTGGTCGAACGCGAAAAACGCCGGATTTATCAGATTGGGGTGATGGATAACGGCGGTGGCATGACCGCCGATGTGCTGCGGATGGCCTTGCAGTTTGGTAATGGCACCCGACTCAATGACCGTGATCGCACCGGTATGGGGCGGTTTGGGATGGGGTTGCCCAGCGCCTCGATTTCGCAGTGCCGTCGGGTCGAAGTCTGGACCTGGCAAGGCGATATTACCCGGCCCTTTTATACCTTTCTTGATTTGGATGACATCGAAAACCAGCGCACCCGCGAAATCCCCATCCCGCAAATCCGCGCTATCCCGCAAATCTGGCTCGATATGTCCGAAACGACCTCGGGCGCCGATGCCAAAGGGAGCGGTACCTTGGTGGTCTGGTCAAATATCGACCGTAGTAATTGGGTGACCAGCAAGGCGATTATCAGCAACTCGGAGTTTGTGGTGGGTCGTATGTACCGCTATTTTTTGTATCACAACAAGGTACGTATTACGCTACGCAACTTCGAAGTGGAAGTGCCAGATCAAACCCAGCAAATGCGCTGGATTTATCACGAAGAAATGAAAAACGAATATAACCACTATGCCATGCAGCCCAATGACCCACTGCATTTGATGCCCTATCATGGCTTGGCGGCACCGTGGAATGCCAAAGCGTTGTTTGAGCCATATGGCGATAAATTTGAACAAATAGTGGAGATTGCTGATAACGATGGGGTGGCGCAACGGGTGCGGATTTTGACGACGATTGCCCGTAAAGAAGCCCGCGAAGGGGATTTGGCGGGGGCACGTGATTACGGCAAACATGTCGCCAAAAACATGGGGATTTCGATTGTGCGGGCCGGGCGCGAGCTCGAAATGGACGAGGGGCTACTCATCCAACACGACCCCGTCGAACGTTGGTGGGGGATGGAAATCCAGTTTGCGCCGGCCCTTGATGAAGTATTTGGCGTGACCAACAACAAACAAACCGCCGTGAAGTTGCGTGAGGCCTTGAGTCACAAAACACCGTCGGACCGGCAAGCGTTTTATAACGATATCAATGATGAATACACACCACTCAAACCACTGCTCAAAGTCATTGACGCCACGTTGACGCGGGTACGGGCGGCCTTGAAAGAGCAAAAAACGGGCGAACGTACGCGGGCTACCCCTGAACCCGAAAGTGTGTCGTATGCCACCCAAGCAATCCAAAAACGCAGTAGCGAAGGCCATCCCGCCCCCAGTGATGCCAAAACCCAAAAAGATGATGTCAGCCGGGTACGTGAGATTGCCGGGGTGTTGACTGGGCAAGGGATTCCAGCACCAGATGCCCAAAAAACAGCCACCGAGATTGTCACGAAAAAACGGCGGGTATTGATTGATGAGCGTCGACTTGATTCGTCGATGATGTTTAGTTTGCGTGATCTCGAAGGGATATTGTATATCACCATCAATATCGATCACCCTATGCATACCTATTTGTATGAAATGATTGACGCAGACAAACGCACCCCAATCAACGATAAAGAGCGTTTGAGTCGGGCGCGGATTGCCCTGCAAATGTTGTTGTTTTCGTGGGCGCGTATGGAAGACGAGTCTATCGGCAATAGTAACCGCGCCAGTGAATTACGCCGCATCCGTGAGGAATGGGGCGATATGACACGTAGCTTTTTGGAGACATTGGACGAATCGCGGTGATGAGTGCATATGCTCAACTCCAACAGATTCGCCAAGAATTCACCACGCTGACGGTGTCGCAGTCGTCGCCGTGGGACGCAACCCTGTTTCCTCGTGGCGCGCCCTACAAAGCGCTACTCTTGTTGGCAGTGTGTGATGCTGTTGGGAGCGGGCGCATCCCCACGCCACTGGTGGCGCTGGATGAATGGCTAATGCAGCGCTACACGTTGTATGCGACGGTGGGTGGCGCTGCGGTCAACGACCAGCCCGTAATTCCGTTTAATTATTTACGCTATGAACCGTTTTGGCGCCTCGTGCCCAAACCTGGGCAAGCGAATGCCTTGGCTGAATTGGGGGATGTGCGTTCGCTCAAGGCCTATACGCAACTGGTGGCCGGCGCCACGTTGCGTGCTGATGTGCACGCAGCGTTACGCCGCGCCGAAGCACGGGGCGTACTGCGTGACTGCCTCATCCAGACCTATTTTGGGGTTGGATTGCATGGCGCATTGTGGGATATGCAGGGCGCAGATTCACCGGCGCAGTGATATTTTTTTACGTAAATATAGTATGATATGCACAACTATCACTGGAGGTTGGCATGTCAGACAATCGTGATTCACGGGCAATCCGCTGGTATGACCACCATGGTCGAGATGCGGCAACCCAATATGAAACAGTCGATCCTGCGCAACTGTATGCGGGGATCGACGCTTTTTTGCCAAAAGAACCGGGATTAATCCTCGATGTGGGGGCCGGCAGTGGCCGTGATGCGGCTTGGTTGGCGGCGCGTGGGCATCGGGTGATTGCCGTAGAGCCGTCGCGGACAATGCGCGAATATGCGGCGCAGTACCACCAGCATCCCCATGTCGAGTGGGTCAACGACGAATTGCCGGCCTTGGCGCAGATCTACCGGCGCAATTATGTCTTTGACTGTGTCTTTGTCAATGCCGTATGGATGTTTATCCCACCCCGTGAGCGAGCCCGGGCCTTTCGCAAACTAGTCGACCTACTCAAACCGGGCGGCGTATTGCTCATCACGGTGCAATTGGCAGGCGCTGACGACGAGCGGGGCAAATACGCCGTCGACGCCGGTGAATTATCCCAGCTTGCCAGTGCGCATGGCTTGCAGGTGGAGCATGATGCCCAAGCGGGCGACCAATTGGGGCGGGCGCTGGTATGGCAACAATTGGTGTTGCGGGTGCCCGATGATGGCACGGGCGCCTTGCCGTTGCTGCGTCACTTGATTTTGAACGACCGCAAATCGGCCACCTACAAACTAGGCTTGTTGCGCACCATGGTGCGGATTGCCGATTCGGCGCCAGGCATGGCGCAACAAAGCGGCGACGATGGCCAGGTGGTGTTGCCGTTCGGGTTGTTTGGGTTGTATTGGGTGCGGCTCTACCAGCCCTTGACCCTGGCCAACTTGCCCCAATCTGCCACCAATGCGCAGGGGGCAGAGGGGCTGGGATTTGGGTCGGCCGCCTACCGCCAATTACCCGAGAATATTGCCATGGATTTACGGATTGGCATGCAGTTTTTTGCTGATACAGCCACGACGGTGCGGGCGGCGGTCAAAGATGCCTGTGACCTCATTCAAAAAATGCCGGCGCACTATATTACGTTTGACGATGGGCGCCAAGTCTTTCAGATTGACCGTGGCGCGGCGGTGCGGATGCGTGGCGATTTGACCATCGACGAGGCTTTTTTGTGGTCGTTTGGCACGTTGACGATGCCCCGCCATATTTGGCTGAGTATGATGCGCTTTAGTGCCTGGATCGAGCCGGCCTTGATTTGGGAATGGCAAAAATTAAT
>CANFUF010000140.1 GCA_947450095.1 Roseiflexaceae bacterium | reverse complement strand
TTACGCGAATTCTTCCCCAAAAAGACCGATTTTGCGACGATATCGGATGCACAACTCGCCGCTGCGCTCCATGCGATAAATCAGCGCCCACGCAAATGTTTGCACTGGCAATCAGCACAGGATTCATTTACCCACTCGTTGTCGCACTTGAATTGACAATCCGCCATTAGCTGTACTAAAGAAACACTCAATCCGCCAATACTTATCAGCAGTGCAATATCGCTATCATGTAAGCAACGTGTACTAATTTCAAGTTACCAGTGTACACTATTGGCGAAAGCCAACAATATGATTCCACATCGAAGATAACACTTCATCACTGAGTTTACTTTCCACGCAGGGCAGAGGAACGAATAATTTAGTGTGCCAAGAGTATTACACGATCTACGATTAGATTAGTTTACTATCATCCACTCTTAGACAATAGCACGGCACTACGCTATTGTTTCACGTGAAACAGTTCGTTTCACAATAGTATTTATGCCAATTAAAATCACCCACCAACTCACACTAAACATTTTTACAGTTTGATAGAATGATTAACCTATATTAACAACGTTGATCAAATCGTAGTAATCCAACTATTACTCGTGTGTTATGACCAGATGCTCCATAATACTACATTGCATTGTGTCTATGCCGTAAGTGGAATCTAGCATGCCTTGTAACAATTATTTACCAGCACCTGTAATATGTGCGTACCAATAGTATGCTAACAACTCGCCACACGACAATAATCAATGATGCGGTCCGCCTGTTGATACACGTATTCTCACATCATTCCAACCCGACCATGCAACCTTACGTAGAATCAGAAAATGACAGTAAATCTGGTATGTTAAATCACTTCCACAAAAACCGCGAAACGAATTAAAACTACAAATTAATCATATCATCTGGCCACTTTAGCATATCAATGCTCAAAAAACACGTACCAAGCAGCCAAATTCAGCAAAGGTGTTGTAAGAAGCGCTAGTGAAATTGTTTCACGTGAAACAATTATTGTTATATTAATAAGACACGAGTTACATATATATAGTACAATCAACATATAATTACGGAGCAGCATTCTACCACAAAATCAACCGTACCTTTTGAACGTTTTTAAACGGTAATCTAGTGGTATCCATTTAGCAGTAATCTCGTATGATCGACAAATGACAGGAGTTATGTTGTGACCGTACTCAATCAGCCACTTCAAGCATCTCGTGCAGGCATTATTATTGCCTGTATGAATCAAAAAGGAGGTGTTGGCAAAACAACCACAGCAGTCAATCTTTGTGGCGAGTTTGCCAGACACAACCTCAAAGTATTACTTATCGATTGTGATGCCCAAGGTAATGCAGCCACAAGTCTCGGTGTTTCAAAGCGAGATCTTGAATACACCACATATGAAGTAATCATGGCATCACACACCGCTCAACAAACCATTCAACCAACTCGGCGAGCAAATTACGATATTATTGCTGCGAGTGAGCGTTTGTCTGGCGTACAAGTTGAGCTTGTTGATGTAGAACAACGAGAACATCGATTAGCCACAGCGCTCGAACCAATCCGGCAATATTATGACATCATCATGCTTGATTGTCCGCCAGCATTAGGATTTGTTTCTATTAATGCATTAGTTGCGGCAAACACTATTTGTATTCCGCTACAATGTGAATTTCTCGCCCTTGAAGGGTTAGCTCAGCTCAAAAACATTATTGATCGAGTACATAGTCACCTGAATCCACGGCTTTCTATCCTCGGAGTGGTGATGACAATGTATGATGGCCGCACAAATCTTGCCCAACAAGTTGTCGATGAAGTGCGACGCTATTTTCCTGTACATATTTGTCATGTACCAATCCCACGCAGTATTCGCGCCAGTGAAGCACCCAGCTATGGACAAATGCTTTATGAATATGATCCTGAAGGTCGGGCCACTCGTGCATACACAAGTGTCGCCGAGGAATTAATGCAACGATTAAATCTCGTAGGAGGCCAGCGATGACCAAGCGTCGTGGTGGATTAGGCAGTGGCCTTGATGCCCTGCTACCAAGCACATCAAATAGTGGGAGTAGTGATACATCCTCAATACGTGAAATACTGATTGGTGATATACGTCCTAATCGCTATCAACCACGAAAGACTTTTGACGAGCAGGCAATTGTTGATTTATCCGAATCAATCAAAGAGCATGGTATCGTTCAGCCACTCTTAGTAACTCGATTACCAAGTGGTGGTTATGAATTAATTGCAGGCGAACGTCGCTTGCGGGCAGCAATTCATGCAAAATTAACAGTTGTTCCAGTGGTTATTCGCGAAAGCACTCCGCAAGAGATGCTCGAAATAGCCATCATTGAGAATATCCAACGGGCTGACCTCAACCCAATGGAAGAAGCGTTAGCCTACCAAGCCCTCAAGGATGAGTTCAACCTGAGCGATGAATCAATTGCCAAACGGATGGGTAAGGCAAGTCGTGTGCAAATCACAAATACACGGCGATTATTACGACTTATTGATTCTGCACAAATTGCATTGCGTGCTGGACAAATCAGCGCAGGACATGGTCGTGCATTACTGAAGGTTGATGACCCGCAAGACCAACATGCCATGCTTGATTGGATTATGCGCGAGAACATGACCGTACGCGAAACCGAACAGCTTACCGATCAGCCATTTTCAGAACAAACAATCCGTACACAACTGGCAAAATTGCGCGGTACGGCAACAAATGCGTCAGATACACAAGCTGGAAAAACCAAAAAACCAGCAGTAGAGTTAATAGATGAAACCAGTATTGATGATCGTAGCATTGCCAAAGAGCTCGAAACACGGCTATCAACGCCTGTTTCAATCCAACGCACACCTCGCGATGTCCGACTCACGCTCGTATTCCATACGCACGAGAAGCTCCAAGAATTCCTGGATATGTTTAGTTAATCGCATTGTGCTTCAGGTTTTTTATACAAGAACCAGGTGTTGCGAGGGTAACCATGCTTATTGAACTTAGTATTACGAATTTTGCAATCATTGAACAAGTAAACCTGCGCTTTCATGCGGGGTTTACCGTATTAAGCGGTGAAACCGGTGCCGGAAAATCGATAATTATCGATGCACTCGGCATGCTCCGTGGTGATCGTTTTGATGTGGGCTATATTCGCACCCATTGCGAAAAAGCACGCATCGAAGGTGTCTTCCATGTCAATAAACAAAGCGCTATTCATCAACTACTTGAAGAACATGGACTCAATGAAGATGATGAAGACCAGATTATTATCCTGCGTGAAATAGCCCGCGATACTGGTCGTACAGTAACCAGAATCAATGGCCGTGCCGTAAATAATAGTGTCCTCCGTGAAATCGGAACTAGTCTGATTGATATCCAAGGCCAACACGAAGGAATGTCGTTATTCAATGCCAAAACGCATCTCGATATGCTTGATCGTTTTGGCAAACTCATGCCACTCCGACAACAAGTGTCTGAGTTCGTTGCGCAACTTCGCACAATTCGCCAAGAATTAGCAGCGCTCCGCCATGCAGCCCAGCAACGCAATGAACGAATCGCTGAATTAATTCAATTGCGCGATGATGTACAGTCAGCCGCACTTGTTGAAGGCGAAGAAGAGCGTCTCACGCAAGAACGAGCCCTTATTCACAATGGAACCCGGATTACCGAACTTGTCACCAGCGCCTACCAATTACTTAATACGGATGAACGTCATTCCCGCGCATTTGTCACTGCATCAGTATTGCTTAGCCAAAATCTGAGTGATCTTGCCAAAATAGATCCCGAGGCCGAGTCACTCGTAAACCAAAGCACCGATATCCAATACGCAATCGAAGAACTGCTGGTTGCAGTGAGAAATTATCGTGATCGTATTGATTTCAACCCACAACGCATTGAAGATATCGAAGATCGTATCACCGTACTCCGAATGATTCAACGCAAATATCGCGCCACTATCCATGAATTAATCCAACGTGCGAGCCAAGCCAATGAAGAAATTGAACGACTAGAACATAGTGCCGAACATATTGCCCAGCTCGAACAACAAGAGCTCGTGCTCCGTCGCAAAACCGGGTTATTGGCCCAGCAATTATCGGCAAAACGCGCAGACTGTGCCAAGGCGCTTGCACTTTCTGTTGAGAACGCTGCACATGATCTTGCGATGCCTCATGTACGCTTCCAAGTCCAACAACAAACCATCCCTGCAAATGATGGAATTATCATCACTTTACCAAATGGAGATTCCCAAACCGTGGCATATGAACGTACGGGTATCGATAAGGTTGAGTTTTTAATTGCGCCTAATCCTGGTGAAGAGCTCAAATCCCTGGCCAAGACTGCTTCGGGTGGTGAAAGTTCGCGACTCTTTCTGGCACTCAAAGCGGTGTTGTCACAAGTTGATACCGTCGAAACAATGGTGTTTGATGAAGTCGATACCGGGATTGGTGGCCGTGCCGGATTTGTTGTTGGAGAAAAACTCTGGAACATCAGTCGCCACCACCAAGTCCTCTGTATATCGCACCTTGCGCAAGTTGCCACCTTTGGGGATAGTCATTTTGCAATCACCAAACGTATTTCTGCCGAGCGCACCGCAACCCAAGTAGAACCCCTGTCCCAACACGATCGAATCGACGAAATTGCAGCTATGCTCGATGGGCACCCTGTTACCGACCAAAGTCGATTGGTTGCCCGTGACTTGATTCAACGTGCCCAACACCTTAAATCAAACTATACAGCTCAGGGGGTAATATCAACGTCATCGTAATCGTGGATATCACATGAGTATATTAAAGCGCTTACTATGACAATAATCGGTATCTTTTTTCATATCCGATACGATAGCCATGGTTTATTTGGCGAATTTGTGTTCTCTCAGTTATTTTTTTCATACAAAATCGGAGGCTATGGTGCCCAATTCATCTCCTTTCGTAGTCTGGTGTCGGCGCTTCATCGAATTCGGGTGGTTGTTTACGATTGTATTTATTCCATCGTATTTCAATCTCCTCTCATCAAGACATTTCGAACCAGACAAAGCCATTGTGTTACGTGCGATTGTCACCGTGATGTCAGCATTTGCGATTATGCAGTGGATATATACAGCCGCAAACGCACCACAACAAAAGTCTGGTTCCAAACAAATTTTATGGCAACAATGGTTACGTGCATATCCGCTTGTCATCGCGATTATTGCCTATATTGTAGTGTTTTTATTGGCCACAGCAACGTCGGTTGTACCAAGTGTATCGTGGTGGGGGTCGTATCAACGACTCCAAGGAACATATACCAATTTATCGTATATTGTGTTGGGATTATTGATTGTTCGTTATCTCACAACTCGCGAACAACTCCTGAGAATTGCAGGCATCATGGTGTTGTCTGCAATTATTCCAACATATTATGGATTTATCCAACACTTAGAACTTGATCCATTGCCTTGGAAAGGTGATGTGATTACCCGCGTTGCGTCTACCATGGGTAATTCAATTTTTATCGCCGCCTATTTAATTTTGGTTATCCCACTGGCAATCGCATTTGCGATTTCCCATTTGCAAAAAGCCCAAATCCAATCAACCCGACCACGCTTTTTTGCATGGCAATGGGTACTTGGTTATTTATTTGCGCTGATTGGCGCCTTTGTACTTGCCTTCGCTGCAATGCAATTTGGTGCCGTAGTACGTGCCATCGATGTTCGCTTCTGGTGGGTTTACCCCGGGTCGTTGGTGTGTGCGGCAGCTGCGTTACTCTTACCTGCATGGCCGATGCACCGCTCACCAAATCAACGCATTATCATATTCATCCCAGCCATCATTACCATCATATATGTCATCATTACAAGCTTATCTGCAGCAACGAGTGATGGAGTCCAATTCATTGCACCGAGTGCAGACCGTTTTGGTGCAAATTGGCAATTGTGGTTGGTTGCTGCAGTATTATTACAAATCGCTGCTGCCGGCTGTTTTGTCATTGCACCGAAAGGTGTCGAAGACGCACCACTCATCTATTGGGCAGCCGGGATTGGTAGTGCCTTTTTGGGTGTGAGTATGCTCGTTACGATATTTTATACTCAGAGTCGTGGCCCCTGGATCGGCGGTGGGGTAGGGATTTTTACATTCATCACACTCTATCTTATCGATTTAATGAAAAACTCTCCTACCCATGCCCAACGTGCAAAACGATTTTTGTTAATTGAATCGATTGGGTTTATTGGCGTTTTGCTGTTTTTGTTGGTATTTAACTTTGCCAATATTCCTGCACTGAAACCAATTCGCGACTTACCATATATTGGTCGTATGGGTAAATTATTTGACGTCAGTGCTGGTACCACTGGTGATGTCCGTATGAAAATCTGGTTTGGCGATGCAAATGCGGGCGGCACAATAGGGTTGATTAAATCAAACCCGGTCCGTACCATCGTTGGCTGGGGTCCCGAAAGTATGTTTGTGGCATATACACCATTTTATCCACCCACCCTTGCAAACGAAGAATCACGCAGTGCGTCCCCAGATCGCGCACACCAAGCATTGCTTGATGAAATTGTCAACAAGGGTATACTTGGTTTATTGAGTTATCTCGCTGTAATCGGCTTTGCTATTGCATTAGCCTTCAAATTACTCCGTCGCAACACCCTCACTAGCGAACAACGCGTATTCGTTATTGCTGCCTTGAGTATAATTGTCGCCCACAACATCGAAGGCCAAGTCGGTATTCCTATCGTCGTTACCTTAATGTTTTTGTGGTTAGCCATTGCACTACTCTTGGTGATTGATTTTCAAACCACACCAATAAGCCCACCTGCCGAGATTGAGATTACACCCGAAGTAACCAAACCAATACCAGCCGTTGCCCCCTCAAACCGCCGGCGTAATCCGCAACGCACCCAATCATCACCCGCCCGCAATACCGCAACCAATAACGAAAGTAGTGCAGGTGTTTGGGCGTTCTGTGCCGTAGTATTGATTTTTGGGTTAACCATTGCATGGACATGTAATCTCGATAATGCCTTAGCCGATATGCGTTTCCAGCAAGGCCAAAATTACACTGACAGTGCCAATGCCTCAGGGAACCTCGATCAGCAAATTATCGGGATGACCTATTATACAGATGCAATCCGCATGGAACCCGAACAAGATTTGTATTATCTCAATCTTGGCCGTTCTTTGCTCAAATATGCCGATGTGCGCCGGAGCCAACCACCCACCACGACCACACCAGCGCAACCAATGAACATGAATGCGCTAATTCAACAACAAGCACCTGCAGACTTGCAAGCGTTCCTTGCACCACTTACGGCTGTCGAAGCAACCCAGTATGCAGAAGCGACACTCCTCAAAGCGCATACACTCAACCCGCTCAATAAAGACCATTTTGCAAATATGGCGCGCCTCTACATTTTTTGGTATACCCGCATCGAACCCAAACCCGAAATACTCCAAAAGGCTTTGCAATGGTTTCATGATGGTGTCGATTTAGCACCCAAAGATGTGACGATTCTCAATGAATATATTGAATCGCTCCTCACCTATGCTGATAGTATCAAAACGAGTGACCCAACTACTGCAAAGAAAACCATTGATGATGCCGATCAGCTCTTGCAACGATCTATGGCCCTTGATCAAAAATATAGTGATACCACACTACGCCAAGCCAATGTGTTACGAGCAAAAGGTGATTACGCCAAGGCCGTGTCTATTTATACGCAGTTAATTGTTAAAAATCCACGCGTGCTTGATTCGCAAATTACAACAATTATCCGCCAACTTGCAACGCAACCAGATTTGCTCTCGCAACTCCGTGATGCATACAATACTAATCTCAAAAAAACTGATGCCTTGTCAATCTCAATTATTGGGTTGATTTCATCGCAACTCAATGACCACGATAATGCGATTCTGGCATTTAGCAAACTTGCCCAAATGCAACCAGATAGCCTCGAAGCCCAACAAAACTATACGTTAGTACTCAGCGATGGTCAACGCTACGCCGATGCAACTATTCAGGCCGAAAAATTAGCGACGCTTGCGAAAAGCAAAGGTGTGTCACAAGATAACCTGACCCTCTATACCCAACTCATTGATTTCTTCAAAGCCAAAGCGGGCAAATAAGCGATTAGAAACAAAAAAGCCCACGAGGCATACGCCTCGTGGGCTTTTTTTAAAATTACTTAACGCGGGTCTTCAACGTGCTGCTCGCACTGAAGCCAGGAGTCTTCGTGGCCGGAATGTTGATTTTGGTACCCGTTTGTGGGTTCACACCTTCGCGAGCTTGGCGTTGGCGCACTTCGAACGTACCAAAGCCAGTCAACGTCACCTTTTCGCCAGCCTTCAATTGATCAGCAATTACTTCGAGTGCTGCATCAATGACTTCTTTGGTGTCCTTTTGTGACATCTTGGCTTTTTCAGCAACAGCCTTCACAAAGTCAGTCTTTTGCATTGCATTGTCTTTCTGCACTAGTATCATGAATTCCAATTATATTTATAATACTTTTTGGTAGAGTTGTCAAGTAATTGTCAATAATTTAGTCAAACTGTTTAAGTGTAAAAGCAATTAAATTATTTTTAACAATTAAAACTAAATATATAATTTAACCATTAACAATACCTACGCCAATCTAGGCGGCTCGTTGATTGTTCGGCGGTGCATTGATAAGCCCAAATGGGGAAATTATTCGCTCAATCTGCGATTTTAATTCGTTGTGCAGTTTCGGCGGAAGTAATTTAAATATCACAGCGATATATTTGC
>CANFUF010000139.1 GCA_947450095.1 Roseiflexaceae bacterium | reverse complement strand
GAGGGGATTTTGATCTGGCCTTTATTATTACTGCCCCAGCCGATGACACGGCCATTGCTGAGCAACGCAAGGGTATGATTTTCACCGGCACTGACAGCCATGACATTGGTCAAGCCAGGGGGAACGGTGGTTTGGCCGGCGGCGTTATCGCCCCACGCGACGACGGTGCCGTCGCCACGCAAGGCGACGGCGTGGCGGTCGCCACCGTCGATGGCAACGACATCGGTGAGCCCAGGTGGGACATTGACTTGACCTTGCAGATTGCGGCCCCAGGCCACCACCGTGCCGTCGGTGCGCAAGGCGAGAGCAAAGCGTGCACCAGCCCCGATGGCACGGATATCGGTTTGGGCATCAGCAGGGATATTGCCTTCGCCGTAGAGGTTTTCGCCCCAGGTATAGAGATTACCGTTTTCGTCAAGCAGATAGGCATTACCAATCGACGCCGCCACATCGGTAAAGAGCAGGTTAGCGTATTGTGACGGGATGGTTGATTGCTGAATGACCCGTTCGTTTTGGCCCCAGGTGGCGAGGGTGCCGTTTTGCATCAAACTGACCACATACAAATCGCCAATAGCCGCTTTGATTTGGGCAAAGGGTCCCGATGTGGGGGTATTGGTGCGGGTATTGGTGGCTGTCGGAGTATATGATGGCGTCACGGTGTTGGTATAGGTTGGCGTTGGCGTGTCAGTCTCGGTTGGGGTATCGGTCAAGGTAACGGTAGGCGTATCGGTGATGGTGGGGGTATAGGTATTAGTTGGCGTGTAGGTATTAGTGGGCGTGTTGGTCGGTGTGTTTGTTGGGGTATTGGTCGGCGTGTTAGTTTTGGTGTAGGTAGGCGTATAGGTGTTGGTGGGTGTATTGGTGTTGGTGGGTGTATTGGTATTAGTAGGGGTATTGGTATACGTCTTGGTGGGGGTATTGGTCGATGTATTCGTTGGCGTTTTGGTGAATGTTTGTGACGGTGTGGAGGTCTTGGTCGGCGTATTAGTAGGGGTTGGCGTGGGTCCGAGGTCGGTAATCGAATAGACCACACCATTTTTAAATGAGTTATCGCACAGCGGATCCGACAAATCCCAATTGCCACTTGTCACGGTGTAACTACTATCAAAATAGGGGCTTGAGCCTTCTTTGGTGGGTGGCGCCAGTTCAAAGTAGGCCCATTCAGTGCTTTCGGAGACTTGGTCATAGATGAAGTTGAGCGGCACTGTTAAGCCACCAACATTATTGGCAGCCACCAAGCCACCATCATAATCACCCGCAGGGACACTTATCAACCAGACATCGGAGCCGGCGGTGTGGGTGAAGGTGGTATTGCCGAAAGCGCCGGCGGTAATCGTGCCAATAGTAAAGTCGCTATCACTTACTGCTGGCCCCGGGTTGAGCGGGTTGCGGCGCAAGGCGATTTTGGTATTGGCGGTCACTCGACCATTGATGCGGATGTTGAGGGCGGTAGGGCTACTGCCTTCAATGGCAGTACGATCGCGCGACGAACCCATATCGATGAAGGGGGCGAGACCGACGGTAATCGCATCAAGAAAATTACCACCAGTCGGGCTCGGGCCATCGATGGCGACAAATCCCAAGTTACGCACCCCACTCCAGCCAGTGCTTGGGAGTGTATGTGATCCACTATACTTCCCCCATGCAGTCACCACCGATGCCACTGCATTCGTAGTGCCACTCGGTGTGGTATAGGTTGTTCCCCCAAAGGTAAATCCTGTATAGGCTGCTGACGTCGCATTAGGACTTCCTGCACTGGCAGTCGTTTTGGCATACATAATTGGGCGATTATAGCTGTCTGCAGCAACCGCACCAGCGGGCAATCCACTCGGAATACCGAAACGAAATGCTGCAATATCGGCACGATTTGCACTAATCCCTTTGTGATAGAACGTAAAATCAATCACGTCGTTGTTCGCCACACACATTGGTTGATAAATAAATGAAAATTCATTGGCATTCAACTCGGCATATTTGCTGCCATCATACGCATTTGTGCCTTGAAGCCCCGATTTCTGGATTTCCATGACGCGCACACCACTCGCATTGGGAGAACAATTCGTCTCACTGATTGGTGAGTGCGCCGTCTTCCAGCCACGCATTTTGTTGGCATCAATATATGCCCACCCACTGGGCAAGGTAAAACAGGCAAAATCGGAATTTTCAAAAGAGGTATTTGAATAAATTCGTCCCCCTTTCGTCCCGTTGCTGGTCGGGTTACTCGTAGTGGGCACACCAGTAGCAGTGGGGGTCAATGCCCGTGGTGCACGAAGCTGTACCGCTGGCGTACTCGTCGCAGTGGCATTGGCCGCCGCAGCCTGGCTGGCATGGGGTTGCAGGGCAAATAGTGCCCACAAACCGATTATTCCCGCCAAAAAAATCATTAATTGTCGCATCAATTTATCACCCATATCAATTACCCTTACAAAATATTGTTAATTTACTGAGTATTATATGCACTTAAATTTATTATTTGCAAATAAATACGTTCTAATTATTATTGTATGTAGTTTTATTTTTTGCGTTTTTCTTGTTATATTTATTATTATTTTGCGTATTTTTTGTATATATATCACATTATTAATGGTTTTTTGTTTTAAACTATTAATTTAATTTTATACACAATAAATTTGCAATCATACTGTAATTTTGTATCTATTTTTAAAAAAATACTAGCCGTCGAGAATCGTACATAGCGCATGGCTACTACGGTTAGCCACGCAACGAGACACCGCCATCAACGGGCAATATCACCCCGGTAATAAATGGAGCTGCCGCCAAAAACAGTACTGCTTCGGCGATGTCGCGGGCTGAACCATGGGTTTGCAAGGGGATATGTTGGGTGGCTTGGCGAATGCGAGCCTCATCCCAATCGGCAGGAATCAATGCTAGTCCAGGCGCCACGCCATTGACCCGCACTGCCGGCGCGAGTTCTTTGGCGAGGGCCATCGTCATCGTGACGAGGGCACCTTTACTAGCCAAGTAGGGCGTATAGTTGCGCCACGGCCGATAGACGCCCGCATCGCAGATATTGATAACGGCGCCACGGGTCTGGGTCAGCATGGGCGTCGCCTGCTGGATGGTGGCAAAGGCGGCGGCTACATTGAGGGTAAGCAATTCATCCCAATCGGTGGCCATCACCTGCCCGATGGGGGTAGCGCGCCACATGCCTGCATTGTTGACCAGTACATCGATGGCGCCATAGTGGGCGATGGTGGCATCGATAAAGGCTTCGGGGGCACTAGGCTGGGTGAGATCACCTTGCCAGGCCCACACCTGCGCACCGGTGGCGGTTAATTCGGCCACCAACTCTTGCGCCGCAGTCTGCGAACGGTGATACTGCAAAGCGACGCGCATCCCTGCGTGGGCGGCGAGGCGCACAATGGCAGCACCCAGCCGCTGGCCGCCCCCCGTCACGGCAATCACGTTGCCCGGTAATCGTTCGCTCCCTAACATGACATATCCTTTCGCAATCGCATGACCATCAAATCAACGATTGTTGGTGTGACAAATACCCTCACTGCGCCCAAAGATCAACATCAATCGATTACCTAAATACCATCATTCCTTTACCTATGGTGGCAAAAGTCACAGTACAATAGACACAATATGTGAAATGTGAGGACAACATGCCGATTCATGCCTTTATTTTTGATTTTGACGGGACGATTTTGGATACCGAATCACAAGATTTTATTGTGATGAGTGCCATGTGGCAAGCGCACGGCGTCACGCTCGACTTGGCCGAATGGCGCAAAGGCTTGGGGACAGTGGGCGGATTTGATGGCTATGACGCCCTCGAAATCGCCACCGGCCGCCCCGTAGATCGTGCCCATTGGAAGGCACTCAATCACGAGCGCTATATGGCGCAGTGTATGGCGCAAACGCTCCGCCCCGGGGTGGTGGAATTACTCGACTACGCCGACGCCCACAATATCACCCTCGCCGTTGGGTCGAGTGGCGACCGGGCCTGGGTCACCAAATGGCTGACTCATCACCAGCTCATCCAGCGCTTTGCCACCGTCGTCACCCGTGACGACGTGTCGCAGGTCAAACCATCGCCAGAGATTTTTTTGTTGGCAGCCCAAAACATCGCCATCAATCCAGCCCAATGTCTGGTATTTGAAGACTCTGCCCATGGTGCCACTGCCGCCGCTCGCGCCGGCATGCGCTGTGTGGCGGTACCAATTCCTGCCTTGCTCGATGCTTGGATGCCCCCAGTAACCATCCGGTTGCAGAGCCTCGCTGATCTCACACCAGCGCAGTTGCTCAGCGAGGTTCAAGGTCAAGCGCCATCAGCGCCCCACACCATGTAAAAACAAATCGACGAGGGTACGACTAAGCGTGGGGACATCGTGCCCACGCGCTTGGGTCAACGAAAAAGGATAGAGCAAGCCCAGCAAGGCCCAAGTAGCGGCCTGCACATCCATCACGCGGATCTGACCGCTGGCTTGACCAGCCCTTAGCACCGCCCGGATACATTCAATGAATTCACGTTCATAACGCATGCCAAATTGTTTGCGCTCAGCGTCACCCAAATGTTGTAACTCAAACATCGCCAGACGCATGGCGGCTCGTTGTACCGCGTCAAGCCCCAGCAACCCTTGCACCATGGCGATGAGTTGTTGCTCGGTATCGGTATGAGCGTTGGCACCAGCCTGCATGATATGGATTAGCTGCGTGAGTGAATGCTCCATAATCGCTAGTAATAGCGCTTCTTTGTCAGCAAAATAATAATAAATTGCGGCTTTCGAGGCACCCACTGCCTCAGCGATTTCACGCATAGAGACGGCATGATAGCCCGAGGCGACGAACCGTGTCGCCGCCTCGGTCATGATTTTTTCACGGAGATCGATGGTCATTAGAACCCGCGGAAGAGGGGGCGGGCGTTGATACCGCTCCATGGAATCGATGCCATAATTACCACAAATGCAATGGTGAAAAAAATCGCCGCGGCACGGTGCTTGGCTTTGTCATCGGCACCTTTACGAATGCGCCCTGAACCGATATGCACCAAGGCTACCGCAATCAACATCATCGACATATGCTCAACTGCCCAAAAACGGCTCGCGCTATCCTTCATGGCCGCCCCAAAATTACTGAAGGCTTTGAGGGTGATGGGGCTCAAGGCACCATACAGAATCAAGCCAATCACCAACTGAATGCTGGTGGCGTTGACAAACCACGAGGCAAAACGGGCTTTGGTGGCAGTCCAGGCTACCCCGCCCGACCACCCCTGCCATGCCGTGACAATCGCCAACACGGCGGTAATCAATACGGCCCAACGCGTCCATGAATGAATCGTCAAGAAAATGCTATATGCGTTCATAACTACCCTTTCCATCACTTCACACTATTATGTCTTCCCTATTATAATCGGAATTTGCGTTACGCCGGTGCTGATTCCGGCGCCGTTTGCACCCGGGGGTGCAACCAGATCCCCACCACCAACAACGCCAGCATCACCACAGCTGTCACCAACATCGCCAAGGCATAGCCCGCAGTGGTGTCAGCTTGGCTCACGGCAACAGCACCCATCAAGGCGGCGCCAATCATCTGCCCCACACTAATCACAATGGTCAAAATCGCTTGAGCAGGGGCACGTTGGCTGGGCTCAGTCTCGCCGAGCATCATATAGCGCAACGACGCCCCTAGTAGCACCGCAATCCCAAAGCCAAACAACACCGAAAACAGATAGTACATGGTCATATCACGGGGCATCACCCCCAGCACCAACAACCCGGCAGCCATCAACGCCACACCCCCCAGCACCACCGGCTTGGCGCCTTGTTTGTCGAGCACCCGACCCGACAACGGCGACGCCACCGCCATGGCAAGTACCAGCGGGATGAGTTGAAAGCTAGCAGCTGATTCATTCATGCCATGCGCACTCACCAGCAACGACGGCAAGTACAACGTCACCGCCTCGGCCATCCCCGCCCCAAAGGCAAACGCCAAAATCACGATGACCTGCCGGCGGGCAAACAACGCCATTTGCACCACCGGATCGGCAGCCCGCCGTTCGGCCCAGACAAACACCGGCAACAACACAATCACCACCACAACCATGCCAATCATGGCGGTGCTCAAACTCCCACCTTGTTTGACGAGGTCACCCACTCCTTGGAGGGTCAAGGCACTCAAAATCAAAATCGTACTGAGCACAATGCTCCCCAGCCAGTCAAACGCGCCACCGGCATTGCCACCACCCGTCGGCAACAAGCGCACACCCAAGCCGATAATCAAGAGCATGATGGGCACATTCACCCAAAACAACCATTGCCAGCCAAACAACAACAACACGCCACCAATGATGGGGCCAATCAAAAAGGCAATCCCAAACACGGCACCAATCATGCCCAGCGCTCGCCCCCGTTGCTCGACGGGGAAAACGTCGCCGACCACTGCACTCGCCACCGGGAAGATACCACCGGCACCAAAGCCTTGGATGGCGCGCCCAATCAACAACATCGTGACATCAACTGATGTGGCTACAACAATCGAACCAATCCCAAACAACAGCACACTCGCCAAAAAACTGGTACGCCGCCCAAAACGGTCTGATGCCTTAGCCAATAACGGTGATGACACTAAGTTGGCCACAATGTATATCCCAAAAATCCACGACGCCGTCGCCACATCCATGCCAAATTGCGCACGGATGGCAGGCAATGCCGGCCCCGTCACGGCAATGTCGAGCGCCGCCATCAGCACCCCGATAAACAACACCAACAAAAGTCGATTACGTTCACGATCACTCATACCCTACCCACTTTCCCTTACTTACCGACCGGTCAGTTGATTATACGTCAAAAAACCTCTGCCAGGCATAATGCATGGCAGAGGTGCACGGGCCGCTCACGCGTTAGTGAATTAGCGCGTCAAGGCTTCGGGGTTGAGGCCTTGCAAGGCGGGCAAGACAAAGCGACCATCTTTGCGGATCAGGACGTCATCAAACCAGATTTCGCCACCACCCACGACCGCATCCTGACGGCAGACGATATCCCAGTGGATTTGGCTATTGTTGCCGTTGGAGGCTTCTTTGTAGCATTGGCCGGGGGTCAAATGGAACGAACCAGCGATTTTTTCATCAAACAACGTATCACGCATAGGGTTGGTGATATAGGGGTTGACACCCAGCGACCATTCACCGAGGTAACGCGCCCCAGCATCGACATCGAGGATTTCGTTGAGCTTGGCCGTATTGGCACCGGCTTGGGCATCGACGATTTTGCCTTGGCTGAATTCAAAGCGCACATTAGTAAACAGCGTGCCCCGGTAGAGTGACTCACAATTGTACGAAACCACCCCTTCAGCCGAATCAATCACCGGGCAGGTATAAATCTCGCCATCGGGGATATTACGCTCGCCAAAGCAGGGCACCACACCCACGCCCTTGATACTAAAGCGCAAATCGGTGCCAGGACCTTTGATATGCACCTTATCGGTTTGGAGCATCAGTTCTTTGAGCGGTTCCATGGCCTTTTGCATGGCCACATAATCGACGCCACTACAGACATTGAAGTAAAAATCTTCAAAGGCCTCGGTGCTCATCCCAGCCGATTGCGCCATGGAGGGCGTGGGCCAGCGTAACACCACCCATTTGGTGTGGGGGACGCGCACGGCGGAGTGGACGTGGTTCCACCAATGCTTTTCATAGAGCTCCATGCGATCACGGGGCACATCGCCCATTTCGGTGGTGTTGTGGGAGCCACGCATCCCCACATAGCACTGCACGGCTTCCATGCGGGCCCGTTCGACGGCGCCAATGGTTTGCATTTGTTCGGCAGTGGCCACTTGGTAGAGGGCGCGGAGCACGGGTTGGCTATAGGTGCTGACGAGGGGGTGGCCACCGGCATCGGCGACGGCACGAATCAAGGCCACGGTCATTTCGGTGGGGATATCAAAACTTTCGATCAAGACTTTTTCGTCTTTGGCGACACGCATCGAGTGCTGCACCAACAATTGTGCCAATTTACCAATCCGCGGGTCTTGCATATCGGTATCCTTTTTGTCAAAACGAATCATAGCGCTATTGTAGCACTACGCTATTTCTTGCAGCGCCACGATACATAGCATAAGTGCGAATAGCAGCGAATGAATTCGCCGGCATGATTCGCCCCTACTGCAGGCATGATTCGCCCTGCCGGCATGATTCGCCCCTACTGCAGATTGACAAATTTTTTATAAATTATATAATTTTGGATAACCGCACCACAAAGGGGTATATAAGTACGACATGAGTGACACTGCATTTACCATTACCGACAGAGTCTTGACGCATCTACGTACGCGGATTTTGAACGGCACTATTACCCCGGGTGAGCGAATTGATCAAGCAGAGGTAGCGCGACAGTTTGGCGTCAGTCTTGTGCCGGTACGTGAAGCATTAGCGCGTTTGCAATCAAGTGGATTGGTGCATATCGTGCCGCATCGTGGCGTATTTGTGGAGCCCATTTCACTCACCGAAATGATCGACATTTATTACATGCGCGAAGTACTCGAAGAACAAGCAGCCCAGCTGGCAGTCAAAAACATGACTGATGCCACAATAAGTGCACTAGAGTCATTGATTGGTCAGATTGATATTGATATTGGCAATCATGCCCCCGATGTGTTTTTGCAGCACACGCGTGAATTCCACTTTACGCTCTATCATGCCACGCAACGGCGCAATCTCATCCGTATCATCCAACAGTTGTGGGACCAGAGTGATCGCTACCGGCGGCTCCAAATCGACTTAATTCCCGAACGCTATCACGAATCACAATTCGAAAACCGGGCTATGCTCGCCGCCTGTCGGCGGCATGACGGTGACTCACTCGCCTTGATGGTACGCTACCGGCTTCATCAAACCACTGCAGGGTTGCGGGAACGACTCGAACTCCATGATACAGGCGGCGCAACCCCCACATAGATCAACGCATATCAATTAACCGACTCGTCTACAAAGAGGTAGCACCAATGACAACCACACTCCGGGGTATTGCATGGAACCACACGCGTGGTTAT
>CANFUF010000138.1 GCA_947450095.1 Roseiflexaceae bacterium | reverse complement strand
TATCTGCGGCCACGCTACAACGGCTACCTGCACTTCCAAGACGAGGCAGGGCCAATTGTGCACGCCTATTTGCGCCACGGTGGCGATGTGACGCCCTATGTCCAACAAATCAACGCCCTATATCGTACCTCACGCCATGCGTGAGGACAGGGAGGCCGGCATGTTGCCACTCGATGGATTAGTTGTGCTCGATATGAGTCAGTTTTTGGCGGGGCCGTCGTGTGCCTTGCGTTTGGCCGATTTGGGGGCGCGGGTCATCAAAATCGAACGCCCTCAAGGAGGGGATTTGGGCCGCCAACTCTATATTAGCAATCTGGCGCTGGATGGCGATAGCACGTTGTTTCATTCCATCAATCGCAACAAAGAAAGTTTCGCGGCGGACTTCAAAAACCCCCACGATCACGCCGCCGTGCTGGCCCTCATCCGCCACGCCGATGTTATCATCCAAAACTTCCGGCCGGGTGTCATCCAACGCCTAGGACTCGATTACGAAAGCGTGGCTGCCATCAACCCCCGCATCGTCTATGGCTCGATTACTGGCTATGGCACCACCGGACCCTGGAAGGACAAACCTGGGCAAGATTTGCTGGTGCAATCATTGTCGGGCTTGACGTGGCTCAATGGCAATGCCGATCAACCACCCACGCCATTTGGCTTGGCCGTGGCTGATTTGATGACCGGAGCCCATTTGGCGCAGGGGATTTTGGCCTGCTTGGTGCGGCGGGGCATCAAAGGCATCGGTGGGCATGTCGAAGTGAGTTTGCTCGAATCGGTGCTTGACTTGCAATTTGAAGTACTCACCACCCACCTCAATGATGGCGGACGCGCACCGCAACGCAGTAGTGTCAACAACGCCCACGCCTATCTCGGCGCGCCCTACGGCATTTATGCCACCGCAGACGGCTATTTGGCGTTGGCGATGGGGTCGGTTATCACCCTCGGGCAATTACTCGAATGTCCCGACCTCAGCCAATTTGCCGACCCTCAGAGCTGGTTTCGTCAACGCGACACTATCAAATCGATACTGGTTGAGCACCTGCGTACCCGCCCGACGGCGGACTGGCTGGCTCGGCTCGAGCCAGCCGATTATTGGTGTGCCGACGTGCTGACGTGGCAACAATTACTCGACCACGACGCCTTCAAGGTGCTCGACATGGTCCAAACCGTACAACGCCCCAACGGCGCGCAATTACAAACTACCCGTTGTCCCATCCGCATCGACGGCCAACGCCTCACTACCCCCAAAGGGGCACCGACGATTGGGGCAGACAACGCCACCATTCGCCGTGATTTCGATTTACCCAGCTAAAGGAACAGTGCCATGATTATTCCCCGCTTTTTTGAAGATTATATAATCGACGAACAACGGGTTTCGTTTGGGCGAACCATCACCGAAAGTGACATTGTCACCCATGCCGGCCAAACTGGTGACTTCTACCCCCATCATATGGACGCCGAATGGTGCAAAACCCAGCCGTTTGGGCAACGCATCGCCCATGGAACGTTGATTTTTAGTGTGGCGGTAGGGATGACCGCCGGGGCGATTAACCCCCACGCCATGTCGTATGGCTATGACCGTTTGCGCTTTGTCAAACCAGTGTTTATCGGCGATACAATTATCGTTACCGCAACGATTAGCGAAAAACGTGCCCACGCCAAACGCACTGACGTCGGCGTGTTAGTTGAACAACTCAGCGTACGCAACCAACACAATGAAGTGGTATTGGCGTGTGAACACCTGTATTTGGTCACAAAACAGCCATGAATGATATATTTTATAAAATAATGGGTATTACGTATTGACAAACCACATTAATCAGACTAGAATAGGGCAATTAACGATGGTCTCGCCAAAATTATATATATTGTTACACACCGCCGGTGTACAAGAGGGTTCAATATGACACAACGCAACGATGCGTTTGGACTGACATATAAACCACAGCTTCCTCCCCGCCATGATTATGGGATTGGCATAATCGGGTGTGGGGGAATTATGAATTATGCCCACATCCCCGCATACAGAGCACATCAGCTCAATATCATCGGGTGCTACGATGTCAATCCGACGGCCATGCACGAGACGGCCCAGCGCCACGCCATCAGCACCACCTACGCCGATATTGCGGCATTACTTGCCGACCCACGAATCGAGATTGTCGATATCGCTGTGCCCGCTTGGGAGCAACGGTCGATTGCCGAGCAAGTGCTCGCAGCAGGCAAGCATATTTTGTGCCAAAAACCACTGGCCGAGACCCTCGACGATGCCCGGGCGATTGTGGCGGCGGGAGTAGCAGCCGGGCGGCATGTGGCGGTGAATCAACAAATGCGCTGGAGTGCTGGGATTGCCGCCAGCAAAGATTTGATTGCGCGCGGCTACATCGGTGAGCCGACCGACGCCCAGATCCAAGTATCAACCCGCACGCCGTGGCATATGTGGCCATGGTTGCGTGATTCGGCGCATCTCGATGTGATGTATCACAGCATCCATTACCTCGATAGTTTGCGCTATTTGTTTGGTGATCCGGCGTTGATTACCAGTCGGCACAGCCAATACCCGGGGCAAGCCGAGCGGGCCGAAACCAAAACGGTCACCGTGCTTGATTATGCATCGCAACTGCAAGTAGTGGTCATGGTCAATCATCACGATGATTCCCAAGACGTGTATGCCACCTATCGGTTTTTGGGGAGCAAGGGAATCATCAAGGGAACAATTGGCTTGCTCTACAACTATCCCACGGGCCAACCAGACACGTTGGCGATTGGGTTGCATGGGCAACCGTTGGTTGACATTCCCCTCGAGGGATTATGGATCCCCGATGCATTCATTGGGCCAATGGCATCACTCATGGATGCGATTCAACATGGTCATCCCCCCATCACCAGTGGGGTCGACAATATTGGTACATTACAGCTTGTGCATGGAGCGTATGCGTCGGCACAACGCGGTGTGAGTATCAATCCGCACGATTTGTAAACAAGAAATAGGAGTACTGGCAGAAATCAATACCGTGGAAACGCCACAACGATTACTCTCGGTGAACAGGGGCTTCTCATTCGATATGGTATCTACTGAGCACCGTTGCTCAGCAGCATATATGCAATGGATGTTTATCTATCACAAAGGAGTGCAGATCATGGGCAAACACGAAGAAGAGTTGGCGCGAGAATTACAACGCCGGGGCATGAGCCGCCGTGACGTCTTGCGCATCGGCTTACGCATGGGACTTGGCGCAGCCAGCATGGGAATGCTACTCGCAGCCTGTGGCAAAACGGCAAGTACGGAACCGACCAAGCAAGCAGACGCCGGTGGTGCAGCTGCCGATCCAACTTCGGAAAGCATCTTCGACATCACGGCAGGTGACACCGGGGCATGGCCCAAAAGTGCCATCGCCGAACCAGGCGACAAAATCGAAATCAGCGTAGGGCACACGTGGGATGCCGTTTTCTTTGAGCGGCAGTTGCAATTCGACAAATTGTTTATGCAACGCCACCCCAACATCACCGTCAAAGCCGAAAACACCCCTTGGGGCGAATATCGCCAAAAGTACACGGCAGCAGCGGCTGGTAATGCGATGCCAGACATCCTCTACACCCAGTTCTCATGGGCGCAAGAAACCATTCGCAGTGGCTTGTACATTGCCTTGGATGACTACATCGCCAAAGAGAAAGACTTCAACCTCGCAGATTTCACCAAACCATCGTTGGTTTCGTACCAGTACGACGGCAAACTTTGGGGTATCCCGTACGATGAGGGTCCGGGTAACCTGTACTACAACAAAGATTTGTTTGATGCCGCCGGTGAAGCCTACCCCGATGATTCATGGGATCTCGAGAAGTTAAAGGCTGTAGCCATCAAATTGACCAAGGGTGAAGGTCCCAACAAAATCTTTGGTTTGGGTGAATTGCCCAGCCCAGGTGATTCGTTGATGGCTCCCAACTACTTGTTCCCATTTGGGGCACAGTATTTGAGCGAACCCAAAGAAGACGAGTGCTTAATCAACAAACCCGAAGCCGTCACCGCCATGGAATGGTGGGAAGAATTACGCACCAAAGGGGCAATTCCTAGCCCAGCAGATTTACAAAACGTGGCGTGGCCAGCCTTCCAGTTCGGCAAAATCGCCATGACGTTGCAAGGATCATGGGCCACCCCACCGATTCAAGCTGGGTCGAAGTTCAAGTGGGACATTGCCAAATGGCCAAAAGGGCCCAAGGCACACACCACCTTCTCGGCCGGTAGTGCGTACATGATTACCCGGGACAGCAAGCATACCGATGCAGCCTGGCTCTACATGAACGAGTACCTCTCCACCGCCGGTCAGACCTACATGTGGGCTAGCACCGGTCGTGGCAGCCCCTCACGCTTGTCGGCATGGCCAGCCTATCTCGGATCGAAGTTTGCTCCTGCTGGCGCCAAAAACGTCGAAGAAGCGATGAGCACAGGGATTGGTACCCACGACATCCTCGACCAACCCACTGGCCCCCGGGTGACCCAAGCCGCCGGTCCCATCTGGGATTTGGTGGTCGCCGGTCAAAAGAGCGTCAAAGATGCCTTGAATGATGTCTTTGCTGCCGTAGACCCGATTATTGCCGAAAACCGGAAGTAACCGTTCTGCTCGCGTCTGTTGGTTGGGAAACTAGCCAACAGACGCGCATTTATGTTGCAAATGACCACTTTTATACCACACCATGCGGAGGATGTGCCATGACCAATGCGCAACCCACCCCCATTACCACGCCCCCAAAAGGAAAACCTAAAATCGGAGGCATGGCCCGCAAAGAAGAACGTTCGTTTTATTTGTTTATTTTGCCGTGGATTATTGGATTTCTGCTCTTTGATGCCGGTGCCATCATTGCCTCATTTGGTATCAGTTTCACCAACTGGTCAGCACTTAGTGCGCCAGCGTATGTGGGTACCCTCAATTACAGTCGTTTGATTGCTGATCAGGTTTTTTATAAAGCGATGGGCAATTCGCTTTACTACGGCTTAGGGAGTGTCGGACTAGGAACCATTGTTTCGTTTTTATTAGCCTTGTTGCTCAATCAAAACGTCTGGGGTATGTCATTATTTCGCACGATTTTTTATTTACCATCGGTGGTCAGTGGGATCGCAGTGGCGATTTTGTGGATTATGATTCTCCACCAAGATTTCGGATTGATTAATTCGTTTTTGGCGTGGTTTGGCATCAAAGGGCCAGGCTGGTTAGTACAACCACAATGGGCCATGCCGTCATTGATTTTGATGAGTTTGTGGAGCGCTGGGGGGTCGATGGTCATTTATTTGGCCGGACTGCAAAGCGTCCCCACCCATTTATATGAGGCTGCTGAAATAGATGGCGCCGACACCTTTCAGAAATTTTGGACCGTCACCGTGCCCATGATGTCGCCAGTTATTTTGTACAACCTGATTGTCGGATTCATTGCCTCGATTCAAGGCTTTGTGACGGTCTATGTAATGACCAATGGTGGACCAGCCAATGCAACCTTGGTCTATGGATTGTATATTTACCGCACGGCGTTTATCAACTTCCAAATGGGCTACGCCTCGGCACTCGCATGGGTATTGTTGGTGGTGATTATTTTGATTACGGTGGTGCAATTCATCGTGGCACGCTACTGGGTTTATTACGAAGGCGACTTGAAATCATAAAAGGTGGCGCTATGCAAACACCCATGGTTTATCCCAAACGACAATTAGGGATTCGTGGCCGGGCGATTGCCACCAAAGTAATCACCTATGTCTTGTTGCTGGGGTTGTCAATTAGTTTTATTTTGCCGTTTTTGTGGATGGTGTCAACATCACTCAAATTGTCCCAAGATGTATTCACCTATCCACCCTCATTTTTTCCCAATAGCTTTGAATGGACCAATTACCCCAAAGGGTGGCGGGTATTGCCGTTTAACACCTTCCTCATCAATTCATTAATCGTCACACTATCCAATGTGGCAGGAAACGTGTTGTCGTGCTCATTAGTGGCCTTTGGTTTCGCACGCTTGCATGGACGTGGGCGTAATTTTTTATTTTTGCTGTTGCTGGCTACCTTGATGATCCCCCGTGAAGTCACCATCATCCCGCGTTTTTTGATGTTTAGTGCGGCGGGGCTGACCAACACCCTCTGGCCACTGGTGTTGCCGGCATGGTTTGGCTATGCCTTTTTTATTTTCTTGTTACGTCAATTTTTCATGGGAATCCCCATCGACCTCGATCATTCTGCGCGTATCGATGGTGCCAATAATTGGCAAATCTTGACCCAAATAATTTTGCCCCTGTCCCAACCAGCGCTGGCAAGTGTGGCGATTTTTGCCTTTATTGGTAATTGGAGTAATTTACTGGACCCACTGATTTACCTGCGTTCGACTGAATTGTATACGTTGGCACTGGGGCTCAACTTGTTCCGTGGTCAAAACTTCACCCAGTTTAATTTGCTAATGGCGGTGTCAATTATTACACTTATTCCCGTATTGCTGATGTTCTTCTTTTCACAAAAACTGTTTGTGCAAGGGGTATCATTAACCGGTATGGGTGGTCGCTAGCAGACAAACGGTGGAAAGGAAATCCCTATGCGCACGTTAGCTATCAAATATCGTTCATTTGATGGGTTTGAACGAGCACTCAGCCAACAAATTGCCCACTTCACCGCGCTCCATCCCGATGTCACGATTACCAGTAGCCATGCCGGTCCCGAAGAACTCTATGCCGAAATGGTCACTGATGGTGGGGTGCATCGTGGTGAATACGACATTATGTTAATTCTCACGGACTGGTTACCCGACCTCCACACCCGCCGAGGATTGATTTGTCTCGACGAATTCGTTGCCGCTGCCCCACCGGCTGATTGGCCGACGGGCTGGAGCGAATCGTTGCTGGCATTGCAACGTGACGCCCAAGGACGGGTGTATGGGTTGCCCTACCACGATGGTCCCGAGATGTTTCACTACCGTACTGATTTGTTTGACGATGTAGGCGAGCATCAGATGTTCCGCGCTAAATATGGGCGGAGCCTACGGGTGCCACAGACCTGGTCGGAATTCCGCGAAGTGGCGCAGTTTTTTACCCGCCCAGACCAAGGCTTGTATGGCGCAGTGATTGCCGGGCTCAACGATGGCCATAACAACGTCTATGATTTTTTTATTCATTTGTGGAGTCGGGGTGGAAAATTATTTGATGCCCATGGCGCACCATGCTTCAACGATGCGACAGGGGTCGAGGCATTGCAGTTTTATGTGGATAGTCTGACGACCATGCAGATTACCTCGCCCCATGCCCTCGGCTACGATAGCGTGGCGGCGGGGGTGGCCTATGCGGCGGGCGAAGGGGCGATGATGCTCAACTGGGCGGGGTTCATGTCGGTGGCGCAATTGCCGCCCAGTTGCATCATCAACCAAACCCGTTGTACCACCATCCCGCGGGGCGACAACCCAGCAGGGCGCCACGCCAGCCTCAATGTCTACTGGGTGCTGGGGATTTGTGCGGGAAGCACAAACCAAGACTTGGCCTATCAGTTTTTAAAAGAAACAGCCACACCCGCTATGGACAAAATCACTTCGTTGGCGGGGGGCAGTGGCGTGCGCAAATCGACGTGGGACGACCCCGAGATCCGCGCCCAATTCCAATACTACGAAGTCATGGAGCAAGTGCATACGGGGATCGATACGTTGCCGGCGTTGCCACAATACCCAGCCCTCAACGAGATTTTTAGTCAGATGACCTGGGCCGCAGTCCAAGGCACCAAAAGTGTCCAACAAGCCCTCGATGATGCCGCAGCGGCGTGTCGCGTGGTATTGGGCATCGCATAACGCATTCGTTTGCGCCAAAGGAGTCGCCGATGCAACCCTACTGGATAGATTCGCATTTTTTTAGTCAACCGCCTCGCCGATTTCGCAAAATCCACCTCGACTTCCACAATTCACAGCACATCCCGCGGATTGGCGAGCGCTTCGATGCCGACGAGTTTGGCGACACGTTGCTGGCAGGCAACGTCGACGCGGTGGTGGTATTTGCCAAAGACATGCACGGTTATTTTTATTATCCGAGCGAGAGTGGCCCCATGCACCCCGGCTTGGATTTTGATTTGATGGGAGCCCAAATCGCCGCCTGTCGCAAACGCGACATCAAGGTGTATGCCTATTATTGTGTGACTTGGGATCATTATTTGGCCGAACGTCATCCCGAATGGCTGGTATGGAAGCGCGATCGCACCACCTATCTGCCTAAATTCAACGAAACACCGGGGTGGACGGCGATTTGTCTGATGAACACGGATTTCGTGCAACAGGTGCTCGATCACACCCGTGAATTTTTGACCAAATACGACCTCGATGGCCCGTGGTACGACATGCCGTTCCCGATTGGGGGCGAATGTTATTGTCCCAAATGCTTGGCGCACTTCCATGCCCATGGGCTCGACCCGTTTGATTTGGCGACACAACGTCAGCACAAACAACAACTGCTGACCGACTACATGAAAAAATGCCACGATGTGGCTCACCAAATCAATCCCAACTATCAAGTCGATCAAAACAACCAAACCAGCATTGGGCTGGGTGAGCGGATTGTGGGGCTCGACAACGTCGATATTGAAGCGTTACCGACGGGTGGCTGGGGCTATTTGTATTACCCCACCAACGTGCGCTATGCCCGCAATTTTGGCCAGAGTGTGGTAGGGATGACGGGACGCTTCCATCGCTCGTGGGCAGATTACGGCGGGCTCAAGCACCCCAATCAGCTGATGAGCGAATTGCCGAGCATTGTGGCGCAGGGTGCCCAAATCTCGATTGGCGACCAGCCACCACCCCACGGACGGCTCGACCCGGCGGTCTACCAGAGCATCGGCGTGGGTTACGGCTACATCAAATCGATTGAACCGTGGTTGCAACGGGCGGCACCGGTCACCGAAGTAGCCATTGTCGTTGATAATCTACCTCTCACCGACATCGGCGATAATCTGGTGATTGGTGGGGATGGGCGGCACGAAAAAGAAGGGGCGGTGTATGGCGCCGTCAAACTGCTGGGTGAATTGCAGGTGCAATTCGACATCATCGAAGGAGGCGCCAACCTCGGACGCTACCGCCTGATTGTGTTGCCCGACAGCCTCGTCGTCAGCCCAACGCTCGC
>CANFUF010000137.1 GCA_947450095.1 Roseiflexaceae bacterium | reverse complement strand
GGCCTCGTTGGGGATTGACCATGCGGATAATCCCTTGCTGGGTGAGTTCATCAAGTGCATCAAGCGTTTCTGCTGTGGTCAAATCAGCCATCGCTTGGGTCTGCGCCACCGCAAATTCCCTGCCACAGATTGCTGCCGCATCAATCAACTTGCGAGCCGCTGGGCTGAGGGCGTTGATGCGAGTCGCAATCAAATTGCGAATCGCTGCCGGCACTTCAGCAGCGGCCATGTCGCTGTGGCGCAATAACTCCACTAACATAAAGGGATTACCTTCGGCACGTTGCACGATAGTCGGTGGTACGTGCACGTGTAACTGCAGGGCAAGCTCTTGGGTTTCGTGATTACTCAGCGGGTTGAGCGTCATGGTCGTGAGCAATTGTTGGCGTTGGGCATGGCTCAACATGCGTTGTAGGCTCAGCGCCGTATCGCCACTGCGTACTGTAATAATCAGTTGCCATTGTAATTCGAGCCCCCGGCGGACAAATTCAGCTAGTATCCGCGCTGAGGCGTCATCGAGCCATTGGGCATCATCCACAAAAATCGCTACGCGCCGTTGCTTGCCGAGGTGTTGGATGAGCAATGCGACGGCTTCAGGGAGGCGCGTTTCGCCATTGTCAGGAGCAAACGCATCAGGATCACCCCCCGGTAATTCGGGCCACAACCGGCGCAATTCGCGTTGCCAGACCGGTGCCAAAATTACATTTTGGCGTAACGACAACAATGCCGGTGTTTGTAACAACGCCCGTACTGCCGTGGTGAGCACATGGTACGGTAAGTGCTGATCCCCTTCGAACGCCGTGGCATGGATGATAAAAGCATTGCTTCGGCGTAAATATTCACTCGCCAAGCGGGTTTTGCCAATCCCGGCATCGCCACGAATCACCACCACACGTCCGTTCCATGTTAATCCATGGAGGGCGATGAGCTCGGCCTGGCGTCCCACAAACGGTTGACTGGGGGGAACTATTGGGGTACTTGGGACTAGCGCTTCGTATTGGTCGGTCACAATCGCATGATAAAGCGCCGTAGTAGAGGGCATGGGTGGCACGCCAAGTTGATCATCGAGCGCTTTTTGGAGGGCTTCGTAATAGGCAATTGCACCGGCTCGATCGGCCCGCTGGTAGGCAAGTTGCATCGCCAGTTGGACGATATCTTCACGGAGTGGCTCATAATCAATAGCCACATTGATTGCCGTGCTGGCCTGCGTCAGATTGTTATTGTTGACATGGAATTGCGCATGCTGATAGCAAATGTCGGCGAGGCGATGTTGCCAGCGGCTGCGTTCGCCAAATACCCAGCGTTCAAATGCAGCCGATTCACCTACACTGATATCTGCCAAAAAATCACGGGGCGGGGCATGAATTAGCGCATCAATGTCGGCATCTCCTGGCGCCACCACACTCAGCATGCGGGTGTCGACCCAGATATCGGGGCGCAATGACAGTTGTTGATTGTCGCTCATGACGATATCGCCACAGGCTACTTTGAGTTGGTGGAGCGCGGTGCGTAGTAATTGGCGCGCTGAATCAGGGTCGTTTTCGGACCAAAACAACGCCATACAGCGCTCGCGGCTGATCGGTTCAAGGTGGGCTGCCAAATAAAACAACAACAACCGTGGCCGACGACGCAACTGAAATGGCTGCGCATCATTGCGGACAATCTGGGGTATTCCCAATAAATGAATATGGATGGGCGCTTGGGACTGCATGTGCTCTTACGCCAATTCAGTTGTCTATGGCTGAACCTGTCAATGCCTCTATCACTACGTCAATAGCCATCATTGACGGGATTGATTAGAGTTCGTAATTATGCCGGCGGGCGATTTCTTCTTTGTGTTTACGGCGGAGCACATCTCGTTCGGATGGGCGCAACGTGCGTTGATAACTATCCAACATCTTTTCAACTTCGTTGTCGATGCCATCTTCGATCCGCAAATCTGCCGTGATATAATCCACAATCGCCTTGATCCGGTGGCCGCGGGCTGCTTGCGGTTTGGTCCCGACGGGGTCTTTGTAATTCAACAACCCACGTGCATCTAACTCATCATGGAGTCGCTCGGCGATGCGGTAGATTTTTTCTTCTGAGAGTCGCATTCCTGTCCTCCTCATAACCCATTAACTTTATTATATTACAATCCATAACATCGGTGGTATACGTATCAAATGTAGATATACCGTGCTGTTTTTCGTTTTTTCTTAAGGAGTTGATGATGCCACCCATTCCTTCATCCGAAATAACCCCCGAAGCACTCTTTTGGAATCGCCGGCGCTTCATCCAAACAGCGCTCGCTGGTGCTGCCTTAACCCTCCCCGGTTGTGCCGCCACCTCCCCCGTGACCACTGCGACACCGGCACCAGATGCTCCGGCTGCACCCACTGCTCCCGCTGGTGCCGGCAAGGTGACAGGTACGAGTGATGAACTTGGGCAACCTCTCACCGAATTCGCTGCCGTCACCGGCTACAACAACTACTACGAATTCACCACCGACAAACAAGCTGTGGCTGCTACCGCTGCCAACTTTGTCGCCAGCCCGTGGTCGGTGCAAGTCGACGGCTTGGTTGCCAAACCACGCCAATTCGCCCTCGAAGATATCCTCAAATTAGGCAACGAAGAGCGTATCTACCGCCTGCGCTGTGTCGAAGGCTGGTCGATGGTCATCCCGTGGTCGGGTTTTTCCCTCAACAAATTACTGGCCCTCGTCGAACCCACCAGCGCCGCCAAATATGTGCGCTTCGAAACCCTCAATGACTCTTCCCGCATGCCTGGCCAAAAAGAACCGTGGTATACCTGGCCCTATGCCGAAGGCCTGCGCCTCGACGAAGCAATGCACGATTTGACACTCATCGCTACCGGGGTCTATGGTAATCCCTTGCCTGCCCAAAACGGCGCACCATTACGCCTCGCCGTGCCCTGGAAGTATGGCTTCAAAAGCATCAAAGCCATCGTGCGCATAACCTTGACTGACACCCAACCCACTTCGCTCTGGATGGCCGCCGCTCCCGATGAATACGGTTTTTATGCCAATGTCAATCCCCGGGTCGACCATCCGCGCTGGTCCCAAGCCGACGAGCGCCGCATCGGTGAATCAGGCCGCCGCGAAACGTTGATGTTCAATGGCTATGACAAACAAGTCGCGTCGCTCTATACCGGCATGGATCTACGCAAGTTTTATTAGCGAAAGATGGTTCATGAATCGTCTCTCTATCCGCATCAGCGCCCACCTCATCGGCCTCATCCCCCTGCTGTGGTACGCCAGCACCCTCTGGCGCCACGGCTGGCCGTTAGACCCGGTGGCGAGCTATACCGCTGCTAGTGGCACTGCCGCCTTGCAACTCATCGTCGCCAGCCTGGCCGTCACGCCACTGCAACGCCTCAGCGGCCGCTCGTCACTAGGCGTGATGCGCCGCCCGCTGGGGTTGTACGCCTTTGCCTATACCATGGCGCATCTGCTCGTCTATGTGATGCTCGATTACGCCTGGAATTGGCACCAAATCAGCCAAAATATTTTTGACAAACGCCATTTGATTGCCGGCCTTATCGCCACCGCATTGCTCATCCCCCTGGCCTTGACGTCGACGTCTGGGTGGCAAAAATACCTCGGGCGCTGGTGGAAGCGCCTACACCGGATCGTCTATGGCGCCGCCGGCTTGGCCGTGCTGCACTATGTCTGGCTCGTCAAAAGCGACACCCGTATTCCCTATTTGTACGCGACGATTATCGCCATATTGTTACTTATGCGGCTCTTGCCGCTCCGGAAGGTGTTGCATGCTCAATCGCGCTGAAATTGCCGCCGTCGTCTGTGACCTCGACGGCACCGTCTACCTCGGCGACCATGTCATCCCTGGTGTCCCGGCGGCGATTGCCCGCGTGCGTGCCGCCGGGCGTCGCGTGTTGTTTTTGTCCAATAACCCCACCAAAACCCCCGCCGAATATGTGGCAAAATTGACCAAATTGGGCATCCCAGCCACCACAGACGACGTGCTCACCTCGGCACTCATCATGGCCGAATGGCTGGCTGCCCAACCCACCGCTCCCCGGGTCTATGCCATCGGCGAGCCGGCGTTAATCAGTACACTCCAGTCTCACGGCGTACAGTTGAGCGATGTCCCCGGCCAAATCGACTATGTGCTGGCCTCGTTTGACCGCACTTTTGCCTACCCCAAACTGCAAATTGCCTTTGATGCGGTCCGGGCAGGCGCCAAACTCATCGCCACCAACCCCGACAAATATTGCCCCGTCCCCGGTGGTGGTGAACCCGACGCCGCCGCCATTATTGCCGCCATCGCAACCTGCACCGATACTACCTTGCAGTTTACCGCCGGCAAACCGTCACCACTCGCCGCCCAAGCCGTCGCCACCCGTCTCGGTCTGCCCATCACCAGCTGCCTGATGGTCGGCGACCGCCTCGAAACCGACATCGGCATGGCTGCCACCGGCATGCCTGCCGCCCTCGTGCTCACCGGCGCCAGCACCCAAGCCATGGCCGATCAATGGTCGGGTCCCGCCCCTAGCCTGATTACCGCCAGCGTGGTGACCTTGGTTGATTATTTGTTGACATAATTATTATATTTTTATTTTGTGTGAAAAGCGTGGGGCGCTGGCGTGAAGTGCCGACTGCTCATTGGTTGAGGTGCGCTGTGTGCCGTAGGCATATGGGGCGCTATAATAGAATGAAAATCACAATGCAGTGAGGCCAACATGGACGACCGCGAACGCTACAAACAACTCGTCGGCGCATATGCCGCAGATATGGTGCCATCCAATTCCGTCATCGGGCTTGGCACCGGTTCAACCGCCACCTACTTTGTCACCGCACTGGCCGAGCGCTTGCGCGATGGCCGTCTCACCAATGTCATTGGGGTTCCCACCTCAGAGCGTACCGCTGCGCAAGCGCGGCGCGAAGGGGTGCCCTTGACTGATTTACACACGCACCCGCAATTAGCGGTGGCCTTTGATGGCGCCGACGAAATCGACCCTCACCTCGGCCTTATCAAAGGCCTCGGTGGCGCCTTGTTGCGCGAAAAAATCGTCGCCAGTGCTGCCCAGCAGTTTTTTGTCTTTGGGGATAGCACCAAATCAGTGGGTACGTTGGGGGTAGTCACGCCCGTCCCCGTCGAAATTGTCGATTTTGCCCGTTCGCTGTGTATGCGTCGCCTTAGTGCCCTCGGTGCCCGGCCGATTTTGCGCCTGCGTGATGGCCAACCACAAATCACCGACGAAGGCCATGTCATCCTCGATTGTTTTTTTGACGGGATTGCCGATCCGCAGGCGCTCGACACCGCCATCCATGCCATCCCTGGCGTGGTCGAAACCGGCTTGTTCCTCGGTATGGCGACTGCCGCGATTATCGGCGGGCCAGACGGCGTACACATGGTGTATCCGCAATGACGCCCCCTGATACGATTGTCAAACCCCAGACGACATTTGTGGTGGTTGCCCAAGAATCACTTGAGCAACCCTACCGCGTCATCATCGAAAACGACGATGTCACCCCCATGGATTTTGTGGTGATGGTCCTGACAGGGATTTTTGCCCTCGACATGCTCCAGGCCGTCGATGTCATGTTGGTGGCGCATCACCACGGCGAAGCCCTCGTGACGATTTTGCCCTACCAAGAAGCCAGCACCAAAATCTACCAAGCCCACGACCTCGCCGGCCAAAACAACTACCCACTACGTTTGTATATGGAGCCGGCGTCGGCATTGTAGAACCGCAGCCTGCTGCGGCTCTACTACTCCATGGCGCCCTGTATGCGCGGTGCGATGCCCCGCACCGCTTTGCCGCGATGACTCAAGGCGTTTTTTTGGGCGGCACTCAGTTGGGCAATCGTACAGCCATGGGCCGGTAGCCAAAAAATCGGATCATAGCCAAATCCACCCTCACCCGCTTCGGCATTTGCAATCTGCCCTTCACACACCCCTTCGCTTAGCAATTCCTGCCCGGTTGGCGTGACAACGGCAATCACACACACAAAGCGTGCGCTTCGGTCGACATCCCCCAAGGCATTGACATTGGCGAGCAACAAGCGTCGCCGACCGGTATCATCGAGATCGGGGGTACCGTAGCGCGCCGAATAAACCCCCGGTGCCCCGCCAAGGGCATCCACCACAATCCCCGAATCATCAGCCAAGGTGACTAGACCACTTTTTTTGGCATAATAGTGAGCTTTTTGCAAGGAATTTGCCGTGAATGTGTCGCCATCTTCGGGGGCATCTGCTGCAATCCCCACATCCTTGAGCGATACGAGGTGTAGGTCGGGCAAATTGAGGAGCGCGGCGTATTCGCCTAGTTTGTGATTGTTGCTGGTCGCCACGAGAATGGTTGGCATCGTTGTCACCTATATAGAAACGGTCTATCTTTCAGTATCATACCCTGTTCATTGGTACGTGTGGCATCGCTGGCGTGGTAGGTTGTTGTACAATGATGGTGATTTGTGTGAGAAAGTGCAGGGTCAAATGCAAGCAACGCCGTCGCTATGGCAAATAATTCGTGGCCTGGTTCGTACGATGCGCCCGCGACAGTGGATCAAAAATGCCTTTATTTTTGGCGCACTCGTTTTTTCCGAAAACCACCTCTGGCGCTCACCTGCAGCAATTATCACCGTAGTTACCGGTTTTTTTGTCTTTTGTGCCGCTGCTAGTTCGATTTATCTCATCAATGATATTGTCGATGTCGACAAAGACCGTGCCCACCCCCGCAAACGCAATCGCCCTATCGCCGCTGGGATTGTCCCCATCCCACTCGCCGCAATCGCATCAGTGGTGCTATTGGTTACGGCCGTACTCGGAGCCTGGCTGGTCGATGGTGATTTTGATTTTATGTGGATTATCATTACCTACTTGGTCGTCCAAGGGGTGTTGTATTCCTATGTACTCAAAAACATCGTCATCATCGACATTTTTACCATTGCAGCCGGCTTTGTGTTGCGGGCAGTCGCTGGGGCCGCCGTCCTCGATATTGCGATCACCCCGTGGCTCCTGCTCTGTATGGGTCTGCTCGCCCTCTTCCTCGGGTTGGGCAAACGCCGTGGTGAATTGGTATTGCTCGACCAAGGTGCCTCTTCCCACCGCAAAATCCTGCAAGAATATTCCATCGAAATGATCGACCAGATGTTGTCGATTGTGACGGCAGCCACGATTATTGCCTATACGTTGTTTACCTTTACGGCCCGCACCATGCCCCTCGAGCCCTACCCCGTCATGATGATTACCGTGCCAATCGTGATTTATGCCATCATGCGCTACATCTATCTGATTCACCACAACCACGATGGCAGTAGCCCTGATGAGCTCGTCCTCAAAGATGTCCCGCTAGCGATTGCGATTATCAGTTGGGGGATTACCGTGATTGTGCTGTTAATCCGCTTTCGTCCATAATTCAATACAAATACTTTATTTTTGTACTTTATTTTTATCCCGTGTAGCATATTGCTATGCGGGATAATTGTTAGAAAATAGTTTGCACATACAAAACATTGTATGTACTTATTAAATCCATGGTATGATTTGGCAACGTTTTTAAAAAAGGAATCATATTATGTGGCGCAGTATTGTACTTTGTGGTTTATTGTTCGGTGCGCTGTTGCTGACTCCATTGCCCGTGACGTTTGCGGTTCGTGGTGGTGGTACACAGTCAAAACCAAAAGTTTATTCACCAAATAGTCAAATCACAAATGGTGGAGGAAACTATACCGGCAGCCTCGATTACATGTTTCAATTCAATATTGGCCAAGATGTATCGTCAATAGAAATTGCCCCAGTAGGCAGCACCGACTGGACGCCGTTTGGCGATAAATCTTCAAAACCATTATTCATCCGTAGTGGTAAGATTGCCCACTTTAATCAAGACATTTTTAACAACATATATACTTTTGACATCCGTATCAATAAGACGGTCGTATGGCACAACATTGAAGTGCGCAACGAACGCTTGATCGTGTTGGGCTACAATAACGGTCCAATTATCGTTGCGATTATCGACCACTATCGCAAATAATCGCCATTTCGGATTGACCAAACGCCGTTGCTCGATGCATATTGTATTGAGCAACGGTGTTTTTTATCATCAGATGTGGTTTATTCGGTATGATAATGCTATTCATTTAGTCAAAAATGCGTGGTGCGCCGGCGTGAACGAGTGACCGTACCGATGCGCCGCTATAGGAGGGGAATGGGCATATGACCACATTCATTAAATTCGGTGGTTCTGTCATCACCGACAAACGCATCGCCGAATCAGCCGACCACGATGCCATCGCCCGCATGGTCCAGGCCGTCGCCACTGCCCGCACGCTGAATCCCCAATTACGACTCGTCCTCAGTCACGGCAGTGGCTCGTATGGGCATGTCGCCGCTGCCCGCTATGGCATCCACAAAGGCTTGGCCGCTGACGCTGATTGGTTTGGCTTTGCTGCTACCTCGGCCGCAGCCTTGCGCTTGAATCGTTTGGTAGTCGATGCGTTGCTGGCAGTCGACATCCCGGCCTGGTCACTGCAACCATCGACCACTGTTGAGACGGCCAATGGTCAGGTAGTCGCCTGGCAGACCGACCATATTGTGCAGGCCTTGGCATATGGCTTGGTGCCGGTGGTGCATGGTGATGTGAGCTTTGATCGGGGCCAAGGGTGTACCATTGCTTCCACCGAAATGTTGCTGCAGTGGTTGTGTGGTGTACCGGCACTCGCACCGACCCGCATCATCCTCGTGGGCGAATCAGCCGTCTATACCGCAGACCCCCACAAAGACCCCCACGCACAGCGGATCCCCCACATCCATCGTGACAATATTCAGCAGGTATTGGGCGGGGCGAGTGGTTCATACGGGATTGATGTGACCGGTGGTATGCACAGCAAATTGACCTTGATGTGGCGACTCGTTACCCAAAACCCTCTGCTCAAGGTCTGTTTTGTGGCTCCTGATGCCCAATTGTTGATAGATGTACTCAGCGATACACCCATCGAAGCGGGCACTATAATGACCATGGATCCCCCCAATTCCGACCAATTTCAAAACTCACCCAAAATTCCCTCAAAAACCCCTTGACACGCCTATACCCTATGTGCTAATATACACCTCGTTGCGAAAGAGATTCACTCCACCGAGCGAACGGCAACGAAACAAGAAGCGATTG
>CANFUF010000136.1 GCA_947450095.1 Roseiflexaceae bacterium | reverse complement strand
GGTTGCTGGAATGTCAATGCCAGCGACACGCCAATCAAGGTGGCAACCATGGTAATCAATACAAAGCGCTGGGTGATTTGCGTTTCGCTCCAGCCACCTAATTCGAAATGGTGGTGGAGGGGTGCCATGCGAAAGACTCGTACAGGAGTCCCGGTGCGCCAGCGACTAAATTTATAATAGCCTTTTTGAATGGCCGAGGACAACGCCTCACCCACAAACACCACCCCAATCAACGGCAAGAGCAGCCATTGTTGCGACTGCAATGCAATCACTGCGAGGACGGCGCCGAGGGCCATCGAGCCCAAATCGCCCATAAAGACCTGGGCAGGATGGGCGTTGTACCACAAAAACGCCACACAGGCCCCCACCAAGGTAAAGCTCAATGTCGTCAGGTTGGTGAATTCACCGCTCAGGAAGGTAATCACGCCGTAGGCGCTAAAGGCCACTGCCAGATTCCAGCCGGCGAGGCCATCGAGCCCATCGGTGAGATTGACGGCGTTGCTCGTCGCCACAATGATAAAGGCGGCCACCGGGAAGAACCAAAAACCGATGTCGTAGCTCCCCACAAATGGGATGCGTACCAATCCTGAATTGGCCAACCCAAATGGCTGTGGCAAATAGAGCGCCAGGCTAATCCCGAGCGCCAACACAATTTGAAACGTTAATTTGACGCGCTCGCTAAAGCCATATTGCTCTTTGGCAGAGCGCTCGAGCGACAGATAATCATCAACGGCACCGAGCAAGCCAAACAAAATCAAGGTGACTAACGGCACGACCATTGACCAGCGATCGACCAAATTAAAGGCCATCGTCAGCACAATCACCGGCGCAATAATCATCAAGCCACCCATGGTCAAGGTGCCAGTTTTGACCAGATGGCTTTGCGGGCCGTCGACGCGTACCCTTTTGCCAATCCGATAACGCCGGAGCACTTTGAGCCAATAGCGCCCGAAAATCAATGTCACCACAAATGCGCCCGCAGCCAACAATAAGGCGCGTGACATATCAAGCACTAATAAAGATCGTAATGCGTCTTGCACCGTCGTCCCCTTCTCGATGGTGTATATCTGAGTCAATGACCACCAACGATGACCAGCATCGCCGTCCCCCGTGAACATTGCCCAGCATAGTTAATTCCATAATGACAACGAAATCGCCAACAACGCACTGGCCATATTAATGACCACAAAGCGTTGGGTAATCTGCGGGTTACTCCACCCGTTGATACGCAGATGATGATGGAGCGGCGCCATTTTGAACAAGCGCACCCCCGTCCCTGTACGCCAACGAGTATATTTATAGTAGCCGATTTGCAGCAGCGACGATAACCCTTCACCCACAAACACAATCCCGACGACTGGCAGCAACAACCATTGTTGCGATTGCAATGCAATAATCGCCAGCACGCCACCTAGTGCCATCGACCCCAAATCCCCCATGATGACGGTGGCCGGATGGGCGTTGTACCACAGATACCCCGCACACGCCCCTACAAGGGTCAAACAGAGCGCCATCAAATTGGTGAATTGCCCACTCATAAAGGCAATCACCCCATACGCAAAAAAGGTCACTAACAATGTCCAGCCAGTCAAGCCATCCACCCCGTCGGTGATATTGACGGCATTAACCGTGGTCCAAATAATCGCGGCGGCCACTGGAATAAACCACAACCCAAAATCAATGCGCCCAATGAACGGAATCCAGGTCAAGCCTGAATGTTGTAGTCCATACGGCGCCGGTAAATACAAAATCAAACTGGCCACCAAGGCAATCACCCATTGGGCAACTCCTTTGACCCGTTCACTCAAGCCATACGACGTCGAATGCACGGTATCGAGTGAATAATAGTCGTCAATGCCCCCCAAAATCGCATAGCTGAGCATCACGCCGAGTGGCAACAACATCGACCAGCGGTCAATCAGATTAAACATGATGGTGAGCAAAATCACCGGCACCACCATCATAACCCCACCCATGGTGATTTGACCATAGCTAACCATGGTATCGCTGCCTTCGTTACGGGCACGTTTACGGATGTTGTGCCGCCGCAAAAATCCAATCCACCAGCGCCCACTGAGCAACACCAACACCGCTGCGGCTGTGGCGAGCAACAGCCCGCGGTCAATATTTCGGATTAATAGGGCGCGTAGTGTTTCTTCCATGCTCACAATCCCTTTGATGCAGACGCGCCATCGACGCGCAAGTCTGTCACAATCTGTTCCATCGCCATGGCCCGTGAGCCTTTGATAAGCACACAATCACCGGATTTGATCTGCGCCCGCACGACGGTAATCGCCGCTTGGGCATCGGGTGTAGTATAGACGGCAGTCATCCCAGCTTGGCGCGCTCCATCAGCAATCCAACGCCCGCGGGAGCCAACGGCAATCAACACATCAGCCACTGCAGCCACCCATTGGCCAACCTCGGAGTGGGCGACTTCTTCGATGTGCCCTAACTCACGCATATCCCCGAGTACCGCCACCCGCCGGGATTGCACCGTCCCCAACAATTCGAGGGCAGCCCGCATCGATGTGGGGGCGGCATTGTAGGCATCATCAATGATTTGCGTATCATTGACTCCATCATAAAGCACAAACCGTAGTTGAGTGATATTGTTGATTGCCGTCCGCATCGTCGCCCACGGAATACCGATGGTTATGCCCACCGCAATCCCTGCCAACAAATTACGGACTTGGTGCAGACCTGGGGCATGCAGATGCACGACGTCATCGATGCCAGGCGCCAAAACCCGAAACTGCGTCCCAGACAAGCCTTGCGGCACGATTTCGAGTGCGCGCACATCCGCATCGGCATGTAAACCATAGCGCACCACCCGCGCTACGGTGAGCGCTGCCATGGCAGCGACTCGCTCGTCGTCGGCATTCAAAATTGCCACTCCCGTGGGTGGCAATGCCTGAATCAATTCGGCTTTGGCTGCCGCAATCCGTTCGATACTCCCCATTCGTTCGAGGTGCGATGGACCGACCGTCGTCACCACCCCAATATTGGGTTGGGCAATATGCGCCAATAAGGCAATTTCGCCAGTAGTATACATGCCCATCTCAAATACCGCTGCCTGATGCGTATCATCCATTTGCAACGCCACCAACGGCAACGTCGACTCACTGTTATAGCTCCGCGGAGACTTCAATGTGGGGATATGGGCACTGACCAACGCTGCCACTACTTCTTTGGTCGACGTTTTGCCTACACTACCGGTAATACCGACAACCCAGGCAGGGGTAAAGCGCCGGCGATGCCAGGCTGCCACCTGTTGCAACGCCGTCAATGGATCGGGAACAGCAATTAATAACGGGCCATGCCACTGCATGGGAACAGACTGACCTGGCACAAGCAATGACCATCCGTTGGTGAGCGCTAATGCGGCCCCTTTGGCTGGGGCAACCAATGCCACCACTGCCCCTGACTTGGCGGCGGCGACTACGTAATCGTGGCCATCGACCGTTTCGCCCACCAGAGCCACAAACAGTCCACCGGGCACGACCAAGCGTGAATCAATCGCCACATCGCTGATGCTGAGGAGCGGCACCAATGTTGCATCATAATGATGATCCGGTGCAAGACCGTGCAAAATATCTATTAATTGCAGCATTTAGCCCCCATTAATCACTCCTGGATGTTGATTTTCCCCTACCAACGAATGATCGGGGGCAATCCGGTCATAGCGCATTAATTCAGCCACAATCCGGCGATAGACCGGCAAGGCCGTTCGTACACCCCAGATATCATCTTGGGGTTGGTCGATTTTGACAAACACCGCATAGCGCGGCACATCAAGCGGAGCCATGCCCACCACCGAACCAATGGTTTGGTTGGTATAGCCACCATGGCCATCGGGAATCGACGATGTACCGGTTTTGGCGCCCACCTTAAACCCTGGTACCAACCAATTTGTATCGGGCTGCGTCGCATTCACGTAGTGGTTGGCCGACTTCATGACCATTTTGCGCACCCGATAGGCCACATCGGCATCAATCGGGCGCCCTTGCTCACGCGGCTCGGTTTCGACACACACCCCTTTGGTACAGCGTGATTTAATGATATAGGGGCGCATCATCACCCCGTTATTGGCAATCGTCGCCGCCATCCGTGCTACTTGTAACGGCGTCACCGCGATACCCTGACCAAAGGCATTGGTATCGAGGTTAATCGGGGTATAACCCGTCGTGCCCGGCTTCCAATAAATCCCGGCAGTTTCGCCCGGCAATTCAATCCCCGTCAATTTCCCAAAACCAAAGGCATCGACGGTATGATAAAACACCGACTCACCGGTCATTTCGGCAAATAATAGCGCCCCAATATTGCTGGAATAATAGAGCACACCTGCAGGTGTCATGATGCCATGACCGTTATAGTCAAAATTAGCCAGGTTATAATCATAGCGGCGAACCGTACCGTTGTCTTCGACTTGGGTACTTTCATCAAAGGCTTTGGCTTGGAGCCCAGCTGCAATCGTGACCATTTTGAAGGTCGATCCTGGTTCATACACCTCACCAACCGCCGGATTAATATTATAAATATTAGGGTCAACACCAGCATAATCATTGGGATCAAAGGCCGGATAACTCGCCATGGCCAGCACCGCACCTGTTTTGACATCCAGCACAATTGCCGTCCCCCCCGAAGCCCCGTGTTGATCAATTGCATGACCGAGTTCCGCTTCGGTGACGTGTTGAATATACGAATCAATCGTCAACGTTAATTCATTGCCATTAACCGGCAGTTTTTGTTCATACGGGCGTGACCAAATCGGATTGTGATTAATATCGACTTCCGCCGTAATCACCCCATCTGTTCCCCGCAAAAATTCATCAAAACTCGCCTCGACGCCCGCAATCCCCAAGCCGTTGAGATTGGTTGCACCAATCAGGTGCGGCGCAAACTTGCCTTGGGGATAAAACCGGTGTGGCTCATACACCAAATGCAAACTTGGTTCATCCAGAATGGTGATTTTTTCGGCGACTTCTGGTGCCAACCAGCGTTTAATTGGTACCCATGCCCGGCTGGTGTCGAGTAATTTCGCCAAAATCTTTTCGGTGGGCATATCCAAAATCGCCCCCAGCGTCACCGCCAAGCGGGCCGAATCAGCCGGCGCTACTTGTGCCGGCGCCACATACAAACTTTGGCGCTCGACATCGAGCGCCAAAATATTCCCGTTGCGGTCGTGGATTTCCCCCCGACTTGCCGTCAACGGGATGACTTGATTTATCTCGGCACTCGCTCTCGAGGCATATCCTTTGCGGTCCAGCAACTGCACATCGGCCAATTGCAAGGCAATCCGTCCAAATGCCACCAGCACAATCAACAACGCCGCACCCAAGCGCCATGGATGCAGCACAATTGAACGTGGTGAATTGTCAGCGCTGGGTGTACTCATGGATTCACCGTATTATTTACCACTAATTGGCCATGGTCGTTTTTGAGCACAAGATATTGCATGTCAACCGATTGCACCGGAATCATCCCCGTGTCAATCGCATATTTCTCAATCCGTTGCATCGACTGCGCATCGGCTTTACGGAGCAACAAGGCTTTGTGCTCACGAATCAATTGCGTCTGCTCTGTCTGCAACACATCGATTTCGTGGCCCGTCTGTGCGACCCGCACCGTCTGCGCCACCAATGCCACCCCCATCAACGCCAACAACAAGGCCACCGCCACATAGCTACGGCCGCCATCAAGCTGAATATATCGCCCCAATTCCAACCGCCGCAAACGCGCCTGCTGTAATGGGAACAATTGTTTTAGGGGAATCGCCATACGCTGCCTCTTTATTGGTTTAGTAGTACGATACTATGTAGTATACACAAAGTTGACGAAATCACAAACGTGCAATTGCCCGCAAGCGCACACTGCGACTGCGCGGATTTACCCGTTGCTCGCTATCACTCGCCTCAACAGGCTTGGGCGTCAAGGTGTGGTACAACTGCCGGTCACCACTGAGCGTCGCCGCCCGAAAGGCCAATTTGACGATGCGATCTTCGAGGGAATGGAAGCTCATAATCACCAGCCGCCCCCCTGGCGCCAACAATTCCAACGCCTGAGGAATCACCGTTTCCAATACACTGAGTTCTTGATTGACCGCAATCCGCAACGCTTGGAATGTCCGGGTGGCCGGGTGAATCCGCCCATGTCGTCCCCCCATCGCCCGCGTCACCACATCAGCCAACGCCAGGGTGGTGCGAATCGGTTGCACCCGCCGCGCATCAACAATAAAGCGCGCAATCCGTCGTGAGGCCCGGTCTTCGCCATACAAAAAAATCACATCGGCCAATTTACGCTCATCAAGCGTATTGACCAAATCTGCCGCCGTCGTCGGTCCGTCAGGGTCGAGTCGCATGTCGAGTGGCGCATCATGTTGGAACGAAAAGCCGCGCTCGGGGGTGTCGAGTTGGTACGATGACACACCCAAATCCAACAAAATCCCATCCACCGTGTCCCAGCCCAAGCGGTGCGCAAATCGCGCCATGTCGGCGTAATTGCCCCGTACCAAATGGGCCCGATCACCAAATTCACTCAAGCGCTGTTGGGCCGTCGCCAAGGCCGCCGGGTCGAGATCAATCCCCAACAATTGGGCATCTGCCGGGCTGGCTGCCAATACCGCTTGGGCATGCCCCGCCCCGCCCAACGTGCCATCGATGAAGCGATGACCAGCTGGGGTCGTCAGTAACGCCAAAACCTCGGTCGGCAACACCGAAATATGCCGGAATGGAGTGGTCATATGTTTAGAACTTTAATGTGGTAAGTTGGGCAACCAATTGGTCTGTTTCATTGTCCATAGCCGCCACCGTCTCGCGCCAGCGCGCCGGTGACCAGATTTCAAAATACTTATTGATACCCACCACCACTACCTCGTCACCCTCGATGCTGGCATAATCGCGCAACGTCTGTGGCAACAAAATCCGCCCTTGTTTGTCCAGCGTCGATTCTGACGCCGCCGAAAAAAGCAACCGCTGTAAATTGCGCGTGTGAATCTCGCCAGGTGCCAAATCACTCACCTGATCAGCCAGCTTTTGCCACATTGGCATCGCCAAGCCCATCACACAATGATCGTAGCCACGCGTAATCACTACCCCTTCGCTCAACAATGTGCGAAAACGGGCAGGTATGGCCAAACGACTCTTGGTATCAATTGTATGCGCGTATTCACCAAGGAACATTGCAACTCCACTGTGGCGAAAATTCACCGAAATCGATGAGTTATCCCCACTTTCCCCCACTTATCCCCACTTATAGAGCAATTATAAACGGAGAATATAAACTATGCAAGCATCAATTACAGATTGATTGCAACCAAATCATGGCAATTCATCCTCAAATGACAGCTATTCGCATACCAATCCCCTATTGTCATGGATATTCAATGTTTACACTATTCTTTTTTTGAAAAAAAGCGTAGCGGGGCAGACGTGAATAAGCACCACACACCCCACCCAGCCCCATCCGCACACAAAAACATGGCGCTGGGGCATCATGCGCCATGTTTCGTGTTATAAATGAACCATCACGCACCAATCGCGTTTTACCAAAAAAGGATCACCTCATGAACCAATTAACCCATCTTGATAGTGCCGGTCACGCCCATATGGTCGATGTGGGGGCCAAGCCCGAACAAAAGCGCACCGCGGTGGCAGCTGGTCGTGTCATCATGACCACTGCTACCCGCGATTTGATTATTGCCGGCGGCCTGCCCAAAGGGGATGTGCTGGCTGTGGCCCGGATTGCCGGGATTATGGCCGCCAAAAAAACCGCCGATATCATCCCGCTCTGTCATCCACTCGCCTTGACGGCGGTCGATGTGCAGCTCGACGCCGAAGAGAGCGGCATCGCCATCGTGGCCACCGCCTCGATTACGGGCCGCACCGGCGTCGAAATGGAAGCACTCACCGCCGTCAGTGTCGCCGCCCTCACCATTTATGACATGTGCAAGGCCGTCGAACGCACCATGCAAATCAGCGATATCCGCCTCATCCGCAAAGAAAAAGTGTAGAGCCGCAGCAGGCTGCGACGTTGGTGAGCCGTAGCAGGCTACGGCTCTACATACGGCGCTACGGCACGGCAATCTGGCCTTCGTTGCTCCGGCCCCAGGCCAGCACGCTGCCATCGTTTTTCATGGCCAACGAATGTCGGCCGCCGGCCGCAATCGCTACTACATTCACGGCAGTGGCCGGCACGGTGCGTTGGCCAGAGGTATTGCTCCCCCAGGCCACCACGCTGCCGTCGCTCTTGAGCGCCAGTACATGACTATCGCCCACGGCGATGGCGCGCACATCGCTCAGGCCACTAGGCACCGTGGCCTGACCGGCGTTGTTGGCACCCCACGCCACCACGCTGCCATCACGTTTGAGGGCCAGCGACAGATTGCCGCCGGCCGCAATCGCCACTACGTCACTCAACCCCGCCGGCACACTGCTCTGCCCAAACGAATCATCGCCCCAGCCCACCACCGTGCCGTCCCGTTGCAACGCCAGCGAATGGTTGAACCCGGCGGCCACCGCCTGTACCAGCCCTAAATCGCTGGGGATGGTGAGTTGGTCGTAGCCGTTGAATCCCCACCCAAGTACTTGACCGCTACGGGTGACGGCAAGAGTGTGATCATCTCCTGTTTCAATTTCCGTTACGTCAACAGCATTAGTTGGTATTGTTAATTGGCCATTATTATTTCTTCCCCAACCTATCACTGTTCCATTTGATAATAATGCTAATGAATGCGTATTAGCAGCAGCAATTGCTACGATTGGTGCTGCTGTAGATGTCGGTAATGATATTTGTTGATAAATATTTCCTCCCCACCCCTGCAATACACCATTGCGAATCGCCAGCGAATGGAACGCCCCCGCCGCGAGCACCACCGCCCGAATCGTCGCCGTAGGCGTCAGACTTGCCGTATAAGTCGGCGTGTTGGTGGCCGTATACGTCGGCGTGTTGGTGGCCGTATACGTCGGCGTGTTGGTGGCCGTATACGTTGGCGTATTCGTGGCCGTATACGTTGGCGTATTGGTGGCCGTATACGTCGGCGTGGCGGTGTGTGTCGCCGTCGGCGTGGCGGTGTGCGTCGCCGTCGGCGTGGCGGTGTGCGTCGCCGTCGGCGTAGCGGTATGTGTCGCCGTCGGCGTGCTGGTGTGTGTCGCCGTC
>CANFUF010000135.1 GCA_947450095.1 Roseiflexaceae bacterium | reverse complement strand
TATCGGTAAGGGTGGTGGTATCGGTAAGGGTGGTGGTATCGGTAAGGGTGGTGGTATCGGTAAGGGTGGTGGTATCGGTAAGGGTGGTGGTATCGGTAAGGGTGGTGGTATCGGTAAGGGTGGTGGTATCACCAGCGACCGGTGTCGGCATCTGGGTTGGTACAATTGTTGGGCTCGGTGTGATGGTCACATCGGGGACAACCGTTGCGGTTCCGGTATCACTATTGAGCTCTGCATCGAGGACGTCGCTTGAAATATCAATCGGGCGATCAACTGCAGGTGCAACTGGCAGGAGCAAGGTTAAATTTGCGATACGCAGGCTACCAATACTAATATTGGCCAAACTGAGTACGGCGCTCACAATAATAATCGCAGTAATCGCTGCTACAACTACCGTAATTTTTTGGGGAGCAACGCGACTAAGAATACGCAACACGAGTGCTCCCACAAACGGGAGTATGAGTGCAACGAGCAATAATACATTAATGACGGTTTGTGACATGCGATACCTCCAACGAAACGAGTGATGTATAGTGATGTGTTTACGTGATTTGTGAAACAATAGCGTTACAAAGACGAATAAGCGAACGAAATGCTTATCGTTCCTTCAAGTGTACAACAGTCACTCCTTCGCCGCCACTTGCGCCACCACCTTCGAATGATTTTACTTGTGATTGGGCTTTGAGTTGATCGCGTAGGGCTTGGCGTAATGCCCCTAATCCTTTGCCATGGATAATCCGCACATAGGGCAGTCCGGCACGGTAAGCATCATCGAGGTAGCGGTCGACGCGCTCGCAGGCGTCTACCGCACGTAATCCCCGTACATCTAATTCGAGTGCCACATCAGGCGCTGCGGGAATGTTGGTTGTGCGCGGGGTAGCGGCGGCTTTGTTTTCCTTGCGCTGGCCAGGTCGGAGCTCGCTGAGCACCACTGTCAACCGAAAACCGCCAACCTGTACTTCGGCGCTATCATCGGCTTCATCAATTGACACCACATCGCCAGTCAAATTGACTGACGGCACAAACACCGCATCGCCTACTTGGAGTGGCCGTGGGGCTGGGGCTGCTTGGGTGACTTGTGGTGCTGGGGCTTGTGGGCGACGTTGTTTGGCGAGTTGTTCGCTGGCTTTGACTTGGGCATCGTGGGCGCGTTGTTGCGCTTCTTCCATCCATTTTTTGGAAACAGAGACTTGATTGACATCGTCGCGTACCCGGCGTAACTCGGCTCGCACCGCTTTGACTTCGGCTTCGATGAGTTGTTGGGCGGCTTGGCGTTCGTTTTCGAGCTGCACTTCCATGGCATGGCGTTCGGCCTGTATTTGCTGGCGCAAGCCATCGGCTTCACGGCGAAGTGCTTCGGCATGCTGGAGTGCTTGGGCAGTATCCTGGCGTTCTTTTTGGATGGCGGCAAGTAGCGTATCGACGTGTAATTCTTGATCGGGCAACGATTGGCGTGCCGCGTCGATAATAGCCACATCCAATCCCAAGCGCGTGGCAATCGCCAAGGCATTGGAACGCCCAGGGACGCCAATCAATAAGCGATAGGTTGGTGATAACGTTTCGGTATTGAATTCCACCGACGCATTTTGGACACCCGGTGTGCTATAGGCATAGGCTTTGAGTTCAGCATAGTGGGTGGTGGCTATGGCAAAGGCCCCACGGGTCAAAATATGGGCAATGATGGACCGTGCCAGTGCCGACCCTTCGATGGGGTCGGTACCGGCACCGAGTTCGTCAAACAAAATCAGCACCGGCAAATCATCGGCAAACACTGGTGCGATGGGTTGCCATTGATCGACTCCCACTGACCTGATTTGCGATGGTTCGGGGTCAACGACGTTATCGAGGCTATGCAATATTTTGATAATGTTGGTCATATGTGACGAAAAGGTCGACAGGCTTTGTTCGATGCTTTGTTCATCACCAATATCCGCAAAAATCCGCCCAAAAATTGGCAAAATTGAGCCATCAGCGGCGGGGATAAATAAGCCAGATTGCGCCATAAGCGACAACAAACCGGTGGTTTTGAGCGATACCGTTTTGCCACCCGTATTAGGGCCGGTAATCAACAAAATTCGGGTTTGGTGGGGCATAGTCACATCGACCGGGACAACGACTTTGGCATCAATTAAGGGATGGCGCGCTTTGATGAGTTTGATTTCGGGATCTTGGCCTTTGAGCACATCAATCATGACGGGTTCACTGGCACGCAGATGGCCGGCAAAGCGTGCTTTGGCAAAGGCAAAATCGAGGGTTGCGAGGGCCGATACCCCGGCGCGAATAAACGTGCCTTGGGCACCTACCATATCTGACAACTCCCCCAAGATACGGGCTATTTCATCGGCCTCATCGAGTTGGAGTTCGCGGAGTTTGTTGTTGAGCTCGACTACCACCAACGGTTCAATATACAGGGTGACCCCTTTGCCCGATTGGTCATGGACCAATCCCCGTACCATCCGTTTGTGGCTGGCTTTGACGGGAACCACATAGCGTCCGTTGCGTACGGTGACAATCGCTTCTTGGAGGGCATCGGCGTATTGGCCTGACGAGACAATATGTTGCAAACGTTCTTGGACCCGCGCCATGGTGGTGCGGATTTCGTTGCGGAGTGAGCCCAGTTTGGGACTGGCACTATCGAGCAATTGGCCGTCGGTGTTGATGGAATGATCGATGCGTTCTTCGATATGTACAAGGGTGGGGAGTTGTTGGATGTATTCATCGAGGACGGGGATGCGTTTGGTGTCGATTTTTTTGAAGGTAACCCGTAGCCGACGCATCGCACTCAGGGTATAGGCAATTTCGCGCAGGATGAGGGCATCAAGAACCCCGCCACGTTGCGCCAAATGCACGGCATCCCGCACATCGCGGGCTGCACCGATGGTGAGATCGGGGATTTCGTCGAGGATATGCCGCGCCTCGCGGGTTTGTGTGAGTCCGATGCCGATGATATGGGCATCAATGCTCGGCTCGAGTGTTTCGGCAAGCTGACGTGACGCCGAAAAACTAGCATGGCGTGCGAGCATGGCACGAATTGTGGGGAATTCTAGAGTCGCAAGCGAGTGTTGTGGTATGTTCATTATGGTGTTGTTGACAGAAATAATTGGTTGATATCACTAAATACAAAAGGGTCGAGGATTAGTAGCACAATTGGTGCCACGGCATTGCTCAACGGGGCCGCAAAACGTGCGGTTGCAATGGTGTGGAGCGTGGTTGCACCGATAAACGAACGCATGTCACCAGCTGAAACATCGGTAGGAAGAATTAACAACAAATGGGCAAATACCCCGATTAACAACAATACGGTAACCCCACTAAATACCAGACCAATGACACGATTCACGATCGAATCGGTATTGCCACGAAAAAAACGAAACGTATAAATACCCATGCTACTGAGTGTCAGCATACATAATCCGAATACGGCAATGTATGCCAAACTATAGCTTTCAAGTAACCCGATATTGGTAGTCAAATGCAACCAGTCGCCAATCGTTTGAAAGTATAATCCGGCAATAACTAACCCGATATAGGCCATAACCGTGATGGTAATCATGCGTACTGCTCCTTGGAAAAATCCTAGGATAAGTGCAATCACGATGATGATAAGACTTACGAGATCAAACGAATTCATGACAATTCCCCATGACACAATAGACGCTGATAGTATAGCACAGACCATGTGTTTGCTGCGTACTTGGCGCATATTGGTGCGAAAAAAGGGTAAATTATTTGTTTACAATTAGCGCCACACCTAAACACCATCGCCGTCACGCCCATCAGCAGTACGCCAGGCATGCGCCATGCGCGGCGTATTAAATGCCCAACCGATGCGGCCGTGGCGATCCAGCAAAATACAGCCACCAATACCTTTGCCTCGATCGGCGAGGCGTTCAATGGCTTTGGTGGCAGCGTCTTGAGGATGACAATCATCACTGAGATAATCAACCGCAGTTTTTGCCAACAAAATGCGCATAATTGACTCACCCCAACCGGTGGTCGAGCACCCACCCAGTTCATTCATGGCATACAAGCCACCACCGAGCAACGGGGCATCGCCCACCCGCCCAATCAGTTTGTGGCCAGTGCCACCCGTTGAGGTGCCTGCTACGACCCAGCCGTTCTCGTCGATGGCCACACAACCCACGGTGTCGCTGGGACGATTGGGCCAACCGCCCTGGACGATGTCGGCGACGACTTCCCCTGGAGGGGCAGTTGCGCCACTATCGTTGCTACTGTCGTAGGTAGCGATGAGTTTTTGATAAATTTGAAACTCACGGTCGACAATCAGATCTTCGGGATCACAAAACGGAATCCCGCGCTCTTTGGCAAACCGCTCAGCCCCGTCTGCCACCAACATCCCGGCGGGGCTGTTGAGGACGTGGCGTGCGAGTGAAATCGGGTTGCGGATGCGGCGTACCCCGGCTACGGCGCCATAGTGGAGCAGGTCACCTTCCATGACGGCAGCGTCGAGTTCGACAAAGCCACCACGGTTGAGGACCGAGCCAACGCCAGCATCATAGGTAGGGTCGTCTTCGAGGATGCGCACAGCGGCTTCGACGGCATCCATGGCACTGCCACCATTGGCCAATACTTGCCAACCAGCATCACGGGCAGTGCGACAGCCATGTCGATGCGGGGCGACTTCATTATCGGGGATGGCCCAGGCCCCGCCATGGACGATGATTGCAATTGCCATCGATCAACCTCATTCTGAAAGAAACGATAAACCGAGAAATCAATTAAAGACTCATCAAAGACTAATGAACGACGAGCAGAGACAAGGCTACAGGTCACAGAACATGCAAATAGCCAATATATCTTCTTATACCGCACGAAACCGTGCAATCAATTCCCCTGCGCACGGTAAGTATTGGTATACACATTATAGCGACAAACGCCATCTATGTGCACAACAAAAGGAACATAGATGGCGTGCTGATTGCAATGACTGCTCCGTAACGACAAGTATCATTGTGTGCACGAATACGATTTGCAGGTAGTGTGAATGCGATGTTACGTGAAATTTGCGGTGATTAAATAACGAGTATACTGTGGGCATTGTTGGTGATTTTAGGAGTACGAGGAATAACGTACATGCAGGACATTTATGCGCTTATGCGTTTTGCTAAACCGTATTGGAAGTCGGCGGTGACGGCCTTTGTGTTGTTGACGGCACTGGTGTTTCTCGATTTGGCGATTCCGCGTTTGATTGAGTACATCATAGACGTAGGCATTGCCAAGCATAACCAAGACGTGGTGGTACAAACAGGGCTCATCATGGTGGGGATTTCGCTCGCGAGTGTGCTTGTTGCTGTTGGCAACAACTTGACGTCGATTCAGGTCGGCGAAGGGGTGGCACGCGACTTGCGTGAGGCGTTGTTCGCAAAAATCCAGTCTTTGTCGTTTGCTGACCTCGATCGTATGCGCACCGGGCAGTTGTTGGTGAGACTCACCAGCGACACGGCGGCAGTACAGCGCTACTTTCAGATTAACCTACGCATCGGCACACGCGCACCGATGATGATGATTGGCAGCTTAATTTTGATGTTTACTACCAGTCAAGCATTGGCGTTGCAACTTTTGCCATTGCTGTTGGTAACGGGTGTGATTATTGTGTTTTTTGTGTCGCGTATGGAGCCACTTTACCGTACGATGCAACAAAAACTCGATATTCTCAATACGGTATTGCAAGAAAATGTCGCTGGCGCACGCCTCATCAAGGCCTTTGTGCGGGCAGATTCACAGGCACAGCGATTTCTGACCACGAATGAAGATTTCGCAGATACATCGATCTCGGTCATGCAGTTTATGGCATTGATGATGCCCATTTTGACAATTTGTATCAATATTGGCATGGTACTGGTCATCTGGTCGGGTGGATTGAGTGTGTCACGCGGCGAAATGACGGTTGGGCAGATTATCGCCTTTACCAACTACCTGCTGACCACCATGACTCCACTCGTGATGATGACCATGCTGTCGAATACTTGGGCAAGTGGGGTTGCTTCGGCACGTCGTGTCAACGAAGTCTTTGATACGCAACCCACAATTGCTGATCGCACGAATGCGCAGCCCTTGGCTCATATCGCAGGGCGGATCGAGTTCAGCCAAGTACGCTTTGTGTATAATCTCGAAAACGCGGAGGCAGTGCTTGATGGCATTGACTTGACGATAGAGCCCGGCCAAACGGTGGCGATTTTGGGGGCGACTGGTGCCGGCAAAACATCGCTGGTGCATCTCGTGCCGCGTTTTTATGATGTGACAGCGGGGAGCGTACGTATCGACGGTGTCGATGTGCGTGACGTGGCACACATATCATTGTTGCAACAGATCGCGATTGTACCGCAAGAAACGATTTTGTTTTCGGGTACGGTGCGAGAAAACATCAGCTATGGTGCGCCAAATGCCAGCGAAGAAGCCATCGTCGCCGCAGCCCACGCAGCGCAGGCGCATGATTTTGTGACCAAACTGCCGAATGGATATGATACGCACATCGAAGAGCGCGGTGTCAATCTGTCGGGTGGTCAAAAACAGCGCATTGCGATTGCCCGCGCTCTTTTGACACAGCCACGTATTCTTATCCTCGACGACAGTACGAGTGCGGTGGATGTAGAAACCGAAACACACATCCAAGCGGCGCTTGCAGCCATGGCACATCAGCAAACCACACTCATCGTGGCGCAACGCATTAGCACGGTGCTCAATGCAGACAAAATCATTGTGCTCGACCAAGGGCGTATCGTGGCCGAGGGAACACACCGCGAGCTGATGCAGCAGAGTGAGATTTACCAAGAAATTTATGCCAGCCAGCTCGGTGATGGTGTCAAAGAAAATGGGTTGGCTGGTCGGGAATAAGGGATCACGTATGTGTAACGATGGAAATGGACAGCAACAATGACGCATTCTTCGCCACAACGAGACGTACACACAAGTGCCCGTGCCTCCATGCAAGGTCGGCATCCGATGGCGATTGGGCGCATCGAAAAAGCCACCGATGCCCGCACCGCGTTACGGCGCTTGGTGGCGTATCTACTCCCGTTTCGTAGGGGGTTGATTGGTGCATTAGTATTGGTCGTTATCTATACTTTGTTGGGTTTACTCGGTCCATATTTGATTGGTATGGCAATCGATAAATACATTATTCCGCATCGTGTTGCCGAAATTCCCTATATTGCAGGACTAATGCTGGTCACCTACTTGTGCAACAACATCTTTCAGGTGTGGGCGGGACGCGTAATGGCCAGCGTATCACAACGTGCCCTACAAATGTTACGGCAGGACTTGTTTACGCATCTGCAGCGCTTACCGATGCAGTTTTTTGATCGAAATCCAGCAGGCCAACTGATGAGTCGCCTGACCAACGACATCGATGCGATCAATCAGGCGGTATCACAGAATGTCACGTCGCTGATTGCGAGCGTGTTGTCATTGGTCGGTATTTTGGTGGCGATGTTTGCGCTTGATGTGTGGTTGGCACTGGCAGCGTTGGTGGTGGTGCCAATCATGTTTTGGTTTACCCGCTTTGTGGCTACGTATACTCGACGTGGCTTTCGTGATTTACAGCGGAGCATGGGTGACCTGAATGCGGTGATGGAAGAGGCAATTAGCGGTCAAAAAGTGGTCAAGGCCTTTGGTCGCAACGAATCTGTGCTCGCAACCTTTCGCCAGCACAACCAATCCACCTACACTGCAGGTGTTACTGCCAACAACTACGCACTACTGCTGATGCCGCTGACCAGCGTATTGGGGAATTTTTTTATCATCGTGTTGGCTGGTCTCGGTGGTTGGTTGGCGTTGCGTGGGTTGGTGACGGTAGGGGTTATTGCTACGTTTATTATCTATGCGCAAAATTTTATCAATCCGCTTCGGCAAATCGCCAACATGTACAACGCCATCCAAGGTGCGCTGGCTGGTGCAGAACGCGTTTTTGAAATCATCGACACACCTGCCGAAGTCGATGGCGCCGTGGCGACTGCGACTCCAATTGTGCTCCGTGGAGATGTGGCCTTTGCGGGTGTGCAGTTTGCCTATGATCCAGGGACGCCGATTATCAAAAACATGTCGCTGGTCGCCAAGCCGGGCGAGATGTTTGCCTTGGTCGGACCGACCGGTGCAGGAAAAACCACCATCATCAACTTGTTGAGTCGTTTTTATGAAATTAGTGGCGGTAGCATTCATATCGATGGCATCGATATCCAAGACATTCCCAAATCGAGTTTGCGGAGTCAGCTCGGCTTGGTATTACAAGATACCTTCATGTTTGCAGATACTGTCCTAGAAAACATCCGCTTTGGTCGGCTCGATGCCAGTGACGAAGAATGTATTCGCGCGGCAGAAATGGCCGATGCCGATCACTTTATTCGATTGTTGCCCCACGGATACGCCACGAAACTGTCGGAACGCGCCAGCAATCTGAGCCAAGGTCAACGCCAGTTGTTGGCGATTGCGCGGGCGATTTTGGCCGATCCGCGTATTTTGATTCTCGACGAGGCGACGAGTAGTATCGACACACGTACCGAAGTGCGTATCCAGCGCGCGTTGTTGCGCCTGATGGAAGGGCGCACGAGCTTTGTGATTGCACACCGCTTGAGCACTATCCGCGACGCCAACCAAGTGTTGGTCATCAACGGTGGCGAGATTGTCGAACAAGGCAATCATGCCGAGTTGCTCGCACAACGCGGGTTATATCACCATTTGTATATCAGTCAGTTTAAAGGGCAGAGCATATAATACGTCATTGGCCGCATCTGTATATGAGTCAGTTTAAAAGCAGCGCATATAATACGTCATTGGCCGCAGAGCATGCATAACCTCTGCGGCCAATGACGCTACTGTGGTGTTAGTCCACGAAATGCATATTGCTTCGTGCTGATTAACGCTAATAGAAAGACAGCATATAAGTGAATAACGCATACGCCGGACTTACTCAACGCCAACAACTCGCGGTGCTCCGTCCTTTTGTACGCGCTGCTTTGGCGCAATTTGCCATCCAACCTGCATCGTTGCGGGTGGTGAATCACGCATTCACCACCACCTACGCCGTGCGCGATGTTGCCGGTCAACAGTATGCGCTCCGCCTCAATACCCAATCATTGCGTGATTCGCAGGGTATTGAAGCCGAATTACAATGGATTGAGGCATTGGCGTCTGAAGGAATAGTCAATGTACCAACGCCATACAAAACAGTTGCTGGTGGATTTGCTGCAACACTTGATTGTCCGCCACTTGGTAAAACACTCCATGCCACAGTGGCACGTTGGTTGCCTGGGCGGATTGTTGGTGCACGTCCATCGCGTCAGCAATTGACGCAGATTGGGCGTGTAACGGCGCT
>CANFUF010000134.1 GCA_947450095.1 Roseiflexaceae bacterium | reverse complement strand
GTACGCCGCCACAACGGGGCTGCACCTTCGTTGACATGTTGCCACGCCGCTTGGCGCCATTGCTGGAGCCACGTAGGTTCACTTGCCACCACAATATCTTGCGCGGTCAGCGCCGCAATCACAGGGAGCTTAGTTAGCATTGCCGAACACTTCCTCCCTGATGAAGTCGTAGCCACGCTCTTCGAGCTCGAGGGCCAATTCAGGACCACCCTCGCGTACGATACGCCCTTCCATCATGACCGACACGCGGTTCGGTTTGATGTAGTTGAGCAAGCGTTGATAGTGGGTAATCACCAAAACACCCATTTCGGGGTTTTGGGTTAACAAGGTGTTGACCCCTTGTGATACCACTTTGAGGGCGTCGATGTCGAGCCCAGAGTCGGTTTCGTCCATAATCGCCATCGATGGTTTGAGCATCGACATCTGCAAAATCTCGACGCGCTTCTTTTCGCCACCACTAAAACCATCGTTCAAGTAGCGCCGGGCAAAACCATCGTCGACACCGAGGGCGGCCATTTTTTCGCGGATATCTTTGCGATATTGCGCCATCGGAATGGCAGTTTCGCGGGTATCTTTGCCTGCAACTGAACGGTGGGCATTGATTGCTGCCCGCAAAAAATTGGCAACGGTCACGCCGGGAATCGATACGGGGTATTGAAATGCCAAAAACAACCCCAATTTGGCGCGCTCATCAACGGGGAGTTCGAGCACGTTTTGACCCTTGTACCATACTTCACCACTGGTAACGGTGTATGCGGGATGACCCATGATGGTATTCGAAAGAGTGCTTTTGCCACTGCCGTTGGGTCCCATGATGGCATGAATCGTGCCTGGGGTAACGGTCAAATTGACACCCTTGAGGATTTCTTTATCGCCAATATTGGCATGTAAGTCTTTGATGACCAATTCCATTGAAACACTGACTCCTTAATAAGACGAATAGACAGAACACTTTGTAGACGTTTATTCAACAAGCGCAATCGTATTGTCGCCTGCGGCTACCGAAAAACTACACACCCGCGCCCCAGATCGAATCGACGTTTCGTTTTGGACGGAGTGCCCCAACACCTGCTCGAGCATGTGCTTTTCCATCGCACAAATCCCCGCATGATCCATGGCAACTTCGTGATAGGGACAGGCATAAAAAGTAAATCCTTGGGAATCTGGTTGCACTTCAACCGGGATACCCCGTGATTCCATCATTTTTTGCACATTACTCATCCGGCTTTCGAGATTGCCTTTGCCACCCTGTTGATATCCTTCGGCCAAACGCTCACTGACGGTATCAAGCAATTGTGTCAATCCGTTTTCACCTTGCTGACGGGCAATTTCGTCGAGCAATACCGTCACCAAGGTGTCGTAACTGCGGGGGAATACGTCACGTGCTTGCTCGGTCAACGAATAGACAATCCGTGGCCGGCCACGCCCGTTGCGAATCAAACGGGTCGCGATGTACCCACGGGCATCGAGGTTAATCAAATGCTCACGGACCGCAGTGGTACTGACACCCAATTCGACTTCAAGTTCACGAATGGTGGCTTCACCATTGCGTTGCAAGAAGTTAAGAATTTGGCCAACGGACGAATCTGCCGAAAATGGTGTAGATTGCATAACCCCACCCCTTTCTCTAACCTAGTACACTATACCAAAGATACCTGATATACGCCAATTATTTCTATAAAAACTGTATTAAATCGATTTACCCCTCTGCAATCAGTGTTGACAACACTGATTGCACCGTTGCAATCGGCACATTACGCACAATTTCGGCCTGCCCAATCGTCCGTGGCAACGCCCAACGCAACTGTCCAGCCTGGACTTTTTTGTCACGGTGCATTACCTCGAGTAGTTGTGGCACGGTAATCCCCTGTGAGATCGTGGTAGGCAGCTGATAATGCTGCAGAATAGCCGTTTGGCGTTGGATGAGGTGATCATCACACAGCCCGAGTGTGTGGGCGAGGCGGGCTTCGACCTGCATCCCAATTGCGACGGCTTCGCCGTGGAGCAATACGCCATACCCCAACAATTGTTCGAGGGCATGACCAACAGTATGGCCGTAATTGAGCAACATACGTTCGGCTTGCTCGCGCTCGTCGATATTGACCACGTCAACTTTGACGGCCACTGCCCGCCGCACCAGGGTCGCATCAAAAAAAGCTTGCTGGGGATCGGCTTGTGCCAAATCGGCAAAGAGTTGGGCATCGCGAATCACGCCGTGTTTGATGGCTTCGGCCCAGCCAGCGGCCAATTCGCGGGCGGGCAAGGTTTTGAGCAGATTGACATCAGCCAGCACGAGGCGCGGTTGATGGAATGCGCCAATCATGTTTTTGCCCAAGGGGTGATTAATACCGGTTTTGCCCCCGACCGCACTATCAACCATCGCTAGCAAGGTGGTAGGCATTTGCACACAGGCAATACCCCGCACAATGGTAGCCGCGGCAAAGCCAGCCACATCGCCAATCACGCCACCACCCAACGCCACGACGATATCACTCCGTTCGACACGTTGACTGAGCAGATGGTCATAGATTGTCATCAATGTGGCGCTGTCTTTGCTGGTTTCGCCACCCGGTAATATCAACAACGTGCTGGCATCGCCACATGCAATCCGAAGCTGCGTGGCCACGGACTGCAAGTGCTGATCAGCAACAATATGTACACGGCCACTCAAGCCGAGCTGTGTGAGGTATATGGGCAACTGTTGCCAACAATCTGCGGCAACGATAACTGGATAGCCAAAGCCGGCGGTCACCTGAAGGGCGTCATTCATGAGGATCCTCCTGTGGGGCACCATAGATTGCTGGCAACAACATGGCAATCCGGGCAGCCACGGCGCTGGCATGAATGCCGTCGGTCAAAATATGCAGATCGGCAATGGCGCGATAAAGGCTGGCCCGTTTTTGGCGCATCTGTTCGAGACGTTCATACGGGTTATCCCCTTGCAGCAACGGGCGCGGCTGACGATGATTTGATATCCGGGCAATGATGGCGCTACTTGTGGCGTCCAACCACACGACAAATGCCTGTTCACGGATAACATCACAGTTCGCCGATACCGTTACGATCCCGCCACCGGTGGCAATCACTGCAGGTGGAGTCGCCAACACACGCCGGAGCACGCTACTTTCGAGGGCCCGAAAGGCCAATTCGCCACGACTCGCAAAGATGTCGGCGGCACTCTGTCCCGTTTCGGCTTCGATAATGGCATCGGTGTCATGCAATGGGTAATTGAGGCGGGTCGCCAAATAGCGCCCCACCGTTGATTTGCCCGAACCACTCAGGCCGATCAACACAATACTCCCCTGTTGCCGCACTACGCCATTCATACCACGTACCCCCAAACGTATATTACTTCTATTCTACTATGCTCTGACCAGTGCATCAACGAAAATTACACTTATTCCCAAAAGAATAGATAAAAATCATTTTCAAGGAGGAAGGGCGCCATGCAATGACGCCCGTACCGTACAGACGCAGCCTGCTGCGACTCCCCGACGCAGCCTGCTGCGACTCCTCGACGCAGCCTGCTGCGACTCCCCGACGCAGCCTGCTGCGACTCCCCAAACACAAATCTCGCCCCAGTAATTTTTGGATATTGATAAATCACCATGAATTGCGCTATAATATTGCACACTTATCTTACTCTAATGGAGCAATCAATGACTACGTCGCCATTGCGTGCCGGCATTATCGGCTGTGGCACGATTAGCGGTATTTATCTCAAAAACGCCCCGCGCTTCAACGATTATTCGATCGTCGCCTGCGCCGACCTCAATCCTGCCAGCGCCCAAGCGCGGGCTGCCGAATACGGCATTACCGCAATGAGTGTGGCCGAGCTCCTTGCGTCGCCAGACATCGACATCGTCATTAATTTGACCATCCCCGCAGCCCACGCCGAGGTGGCCTTCCAAGCCGTCGCCGCCGGCAAACATGTCTACAACGAAAAGCCCTTGACCATTAGCTTGGCCGATGGTCGGGCGCTGGTCGATGCCGCCGCCGCCAAAGGGGTGCGGGTCGGTGGCGCCCCTGACACCTTCCTCGGGGCCGGCATCCAAACCTGCCGCAAGCTTATCGATGACGGTTGGATTGGCACCCCGGTGGCGGCCAGTGCCTTTATGCTGTGCCCAGGCCACGAGTCGTGGCACCCTAACCCCGATTTTTATTATCAAATCGGTGGCGGTCCCATGTTTGACATGGGCCCCTATTACCTGACCGCCTTGATTACACTCCTCGGTGGCGTGCAACGTGTCAGTGGGACCACCCGCATGACCCGCCCCACCCGCACCATCACCAGCCAACCCAAATACGGCCAGACCATCAATGTCGAAGTCCCCACCCATGTGGTAGGGGTACTCGATTTTGCCAGTGGTCCGATTGCCACCTTGGTGACCAGCTTCGACGTGCACTTCCATCACATGCCCAACATCGAAATCTACGGCTCACACGGTAGCATCCTCGTCCCCGACCCCAACACCTTTGGTGGTCCGGTCAAAGTGCGCCGCGTCGGCGACAGCGAATGGCGCGAAATGCCGTTGACCCACGGCTATGCCGACAATAGTCGCGGTGTGGGAGTAGCCGACATCGCCTATGCGGTACGCAATAATTTGCCACACCGCGCCTCGGGCGAATTGGCGTTGCATGTACTCGAGCTGATGCATGCCATCCACGATGCAGCCAGCCACCAACACCACATCGAACCACAATACGCCTGCGACCGCCCGGAACCATTACCGATGGGGTTATTACCAGGGAGCATTGGCTAGTTTTTCCGCAAAAACAAAATACTACGAACGATTTTTCCGGATCCATCCATACTTCTCACGCAGGAGGATTTATGCATGCATTCCATTTACTCATCGTCCATAGTCAACCATTAGTCGTCGCGGGCATCGATGCGCTGATTCGGCGCGTCGATGGCTGGAACGTCATCGGCACCACGGCAAATGCCAGTGGTGCCTTGCAATTTGTACAACAAACCACTCCGCACGCAGCGGTCATCGAACAACAATTACCCGGGATCAACGGCATCACGTTGTGTAGCATGTTGCGCCAATATGCCCCAAACATGGCCACCGCCATTATTGGCAATCTCACCGCCAACCAACGAGCACTCGCCAATGCCCATGGCGTAAGTTATGTCATTCCACCAACCATTACCGCCCGTGATATGGCGATTTTGGCGCACCGCTTACGCCAACAAGTCTATGACTTACGCCAAGTAAGTCCGGCAGATGACGACCACGCAGCCTATTTCGCCATCCTCAACAAACGGGCCCAACAAAAACGCCAACGCCCCAATCTGCTGAGCAAACGGGAGCTTGATGTGGTCACGAGCCTCGCACGTGGAGCCAGCAACAAACAAATCGCCACGATGCTCGCCATGAGCCCGCATACCGTCAAACACCACATGGACAATATCATGGAGAAGTGCAATATCCATCGTCGCAGCGATATCATTGCCTTTGCCATCAAAATGGGCTGGGTCGATGCCGAAGCATTGCATGATGTGAGTTTTGAATCATAGTCGCCATCGACCCACCCGCACAACCAACTCCATCTCATCATGTGGTTGGAATTGGTTGTGCGTATACCGATCATTGCGCCACACCATGCACACATACGGCTTAGTTTAGTCGGTTTGATACTCGTACAACCCTATTTAAATGCTACGATACATCAAAACCATTTAATTTTGAATTTGGATATTTGCACCACTCATCTTATAGATTGTGTGCCAATCACCATCTAGATAGGCGGGTAATGGTGGTTCGTCAGATAAAAAATAACGCATGTTTATATTTTTCGCAGTAATATAGTCTGTCCACTCACGAGAACGTTGATAATTGCTACCATATTTTTGGATTAAACTGGCCACGTATGGATCAGTCAACCCCATTTCATCAATAAAATAAAACTTGATTGATGGATAGGTCCGTTTGATATAGTAAGGAATAAACCCAGCTTGTCGACTTAATAGCCCCACGTAGTTATCATTGCTATCTGCAAAACGCTGAAATTGTGGTTTCATGAAGCCTTCGACAAATTCATAATCACGGCGTTGTGCACAATTTTGCGTATGGAGGTATTCCTCTAACGAATGTGTGTCTGTGGCAAATAATATATTCATATCAATGATATTCCCACAAATATTTCGTGTTTTTAACAAAAATCGGTGTTCTGTTGGGATGACAACAACACACGCAACGATTAATCCCATACCAAAATAGAGCCAACTTTGTTTGTTCTGGCGCAATAACAGACTGGCACACACAGCGACGGCACAACCACAACCAATGACGAGATATAAACTCCAATGTATTTCTGACCACGAAATCCACCGAAAGAACATGTGCATCCCACGCCACACAAAAACACCCATACTTATCAATACCAACCCATACCCAACGGTTACTATGCTGGTGGTATCGCGACGTAATTTGTGGGCACGGATCCAATACAACGCACTAAACACCCCCCCCACAACAACAATACCCATTAGTGGAATCACCGGTTGGACAAAGCGATTTAGTTCCATCCAATCACCACCTACCATGATGATAAACAAGTGATTGATAAGTACAATACATGCAATGAAACTATATACTACAGGGATACCAAATAGTTTTTGTTTTTTGATGAGTATTGCGCAAATTGCCACACTACAAGACCATATCAACATCGGCCATATACCGGCATGAAAGACCACTAACGTGTAAAACGACCGCGTATATTGGAATCCTTGGTAGATTAAGTTCCAGTTGGTATGCGACGCTTGCACTTTGGCATAGGTGGGCGCAGGAAAAAACATGCCAAATCTATACCACCGCCAGAGCGTCACTCCTCCAAAGACGACCACAGGAAAGAGCATAGCCAACAATATTGATTTGGGGGTGCCGCGAGCATACCACCACCACAATATGCCCAACAATCCAATTAAACTCAAATAAATAAATCCTTCTGAGCGTGCCAATATCAACAAAGAAGCACTAATTGCCATAGATACCCAACGGACGCTTCCTTGCACCCAACTTTGCAGTAATGAACGCAACAACCAGAGAATTACGAAACACACAATGGCGTTTTCAAGACCACCAGCAGTCCAATACATCCATACAGGAGAAAAAATTAACAACACTATCACCGATAACGCGGCATGTTTGTGGTGCTTTATTTGGGGGAAAAAAATCGCACTGGAATGATAGAGCATCCCGATAGTCAATAACCCAAACCCAATCCCAATTATTTTATTGATAACAAACAGATTATCTGGCTGCACTAGTGCAAACAACGACAAAATTAATACATGCAGGAGACTCGAAGAAATTTCAGCTGGTTGCAAATTGTAATTCACAAATCCATGACCTTGTGACACCCCAAACGCAGACCACAACGTAATATAGGTATCATCACGACCAGCCGCAAGGTACCAATTTAATTGCAACCCAATATACATGACACATAACACTACAAACGAAATGATCTGATACACGTTTTCATTTTTGATGATTTGTTGCCACGGATAACGCGTTTTGATCATGATTAATTACTCACCTTCACTTGATTTATCAACATCAAATCCTGCATAACCACACTATATCATAACCTCGATTTGGGATAGACAATCATTTGCCCCGCTCATATTTAGCCGAGTACATTAATAATTTTGAGACTTATCTCAATACCTACGCCAATCTACGCCGCTCGTTGATTGTTCGGCGGTGCATTGATATGCCCAAGTGGAGGAATTATGCAATCAATCTGTGATTTTCATTCGTTGTGCAATTTCAGCGGAAGAAATTTTAATCCATACGGGTATTTTGGTGCAATAGTAACGGTTATCGTTATTTTTCGCTCGCAAGTGTAATCAAAAAATGTACACTCAGCGTATCCCAATGCCAAAATCCCCCAACCCGCCGTTGGCATTGGCAGCGTTGGGGGGTGTCGCGGTACGTCAGATACTACAAACCTAAACAATCTCACGGGCTTAGAGAATAAACCGCACACAAGTCACCTACAACCCACACCGCGTCAAATAGGCATTGGCGAATTTGGCGGTGGGGTCAAATTGCCGTTGCAGTCGCCCAAAATCAGCCATGCGCGGGTAGGCCGCCTGAATTTGGGTTGCCGGCATCACAAACAGCTTGCCCCAATGCGCCCGTGGCGCAAACGGGGCCAAAGCTGCTTCGATGTGCGGCAACACGTCCTTCACCTGCGGCCACATTTTTTTCCATGTAAAATGCAACGCTACACTGTCACGCTGATAATGCATGCTCAGCCACAAATCATCGGCGGCAATGGTGCGGATCTCGGCAATATGCAAAATCGGCGCAATCAAATGCTGAATAGATTTGAGCGCTTGCAACGCGGCTACGGCATCACGGCGATCAACAAAGTATTCCGTCTGGAGTTCATCACCAATCCCCGGCGTAAATTCGAGTTTGAAGTGAGGCAAACGCAAGTGCCACGGACCCACTACCCCCATCTGAGTGGTACAGGGGTCTGGATTGTAACTGGCCATGGGGTGCATTTCGCGTGTCGCACCGGTCGCTCCATACCAGGTGGCGGGCACATCGCCTATTTCGGCAGGCAGACTTTTGCGCCAAATCTGGTCGATGGTATCGCCTTGCCACGCCGTAAACAGGCTGACGCTATAACTCGCACTCATGATGGCATCGAAATTGGTCATGGCGGTGGCAAAATCGAGCCCGAGGTAGAGGTCTTGGCGGATGTCAAACCGCGGCACCAATTGCAACGTCACCCGCGTAATCACCCCCAACGCCCCCACATGGACCACCATCCCGGCAAAATCAGCGCCGTGACTGGTACGACTCACCGCCAACAGGCTGCCGTCGGCCAACACAAACTCTAACCCGACCACGGCCGTCGCCAGATTGCCGTGGCGCACGCCCGAGCCGTGGGTGGCAGTGGCGATGGTGCCGGCAATCGAAATATGCGGGAGCGACGCCATGTTGTGCAAGGCCCATTGTGTATCTGCCAAAAAATAGGCCAGCTCGCCGTAGCGCATCCCCCCTGCCACGGTAACCGTGCCTGCTGCATCATCAAGTACGGGGGCGATGGTCAATTGGTCAAGGACAATTAAATCGGCATCGGTGTCGGCCATATCATTGAATGAATGAGCAGAGCCGAGGACTTTACAATGGGTGGCAGCCGCCACAATCTGCTGTAATTCGGTAATTGAGGTGGGGTGGTGGATGCGGGCAGCGGTAAAGGTGTGGTGACCCGACCAATTGTGCATGGCATATTCCTTTTGCGTGAACCGATAGATTCCCATAATACCACGGTGAAGTAGGAAGCATGAAGTCGGAAGCATGAAGTCGGAAGCGTGAAGTGCCACGCCCCGCGTGCACCCACCCTGCCGAAGTAGGAAGCATGAAGTCGGAAGCGTGAAGTGCCACGCCCCGCG
>CANFUF010000133.1 GCA_947450095.1 Roseiflexaceae bacterium | reverse complement strand
GACTACCGGGGCTGGTGCCATACCGTCGCTGATAGGGGCAAGGCGTTGGTCGTCGGCGGGTTGGGTCTGTTGGGTGTCACGGGGTGGTTTGGCGGGGTCATTATGCCCGACGGTGACGTGGACATCGACTTGTTGGGGTTGAGTGGTGAGTACCGATACGTTGTCATTGCCACGATCTGCGGCCATCGCGACTTTGTCACCTTTGGGGATATGGACGCTTTTGACGGTCATTTTGACGTTTTTTTGGCCATCACTATAGCCCACAATCAGGTTGGGGCGGGTGTCGGTGGCACTTGCGACGGCGGCAGTACCTTTGGCTTGATCGAGGCGAATGTCGCTGGCGGTTTTTTCATCAACAGCTAAATCCTGCACAGACACCACATTGCCGGCCCCAAACGCCGTGACATTGATTGGTTTATTGGCTGCGCCGGTGACACGGATCGAGCCTGGTACATCTGCCGGCACCGAAATCATCGGCATACCCAATTGCGACCATTGGTTCTCTGATCCGCGTAAAAATTCAACGTGGGCATCGGGGATTTCGTTGTAGACTTGGCCCAATACCACGCCGCTGCGATTGCCTTTGAGATCCACAAAATAGGCTGACATTTGGGTGCTCATGGTCGTGATTTTGGTGGATGTAGACGAAAAAAGAATCGTGGTGAGGTTTTCGAGGCCTTTGGCGATGGGATTGCCTGGACAGAAGTTACAGAGTTGCTTTTCGAGGCGGGGGGATGTGGCGGTGATGTCGAGGCTTTTGCTAGTGGCATCGCCGTGATAGAGTACGGTGTTGTCTCCAGTAGTAGGAGTATATTGCCAGGTGTTTTGGGTGGTATCGACGATGATTTCTTGGGTGATATCAGGAATATTGTTGTCATAAATCTGGATGGCGACATGACTCGCGTCGATGTCGCGCAAGCCGATGGGGGTGACAGTATGGCCATCGGTATGATCCATGGTGTACATCCCAATCGTATAGAGTTGGGTAATTTTGGCGTTTTTGTTGAAGCCATCACGGAGCAACGCAATTGCGGTGAGCGCATCGGCATTGGTATGGTGGCCACGGGTGGGGTAGGTGGCTTGGGTGGCCCACCAGTAAGCGATTTCCCGTTGGAGCGGGAGGTTTTTTGCTAAATCAAGCGCTGCCGCACTCTCTCCCCCAAAGGTTTGTGGTTTGAGGACGCCATAATAAAAATATTGACTGAGTACCGCCATGCCTTCGCAATGGCCGGTACTCATGGCCCGGTTGATTTCTTCCATCCAGACTTGGGCGGCAGGGATGAGCGTGCAATCGGGTTGGATGCTGGCACATACCACATCGCCAAACATGCGTTGCATGTCGGCATTGGTGAGGTTGGTGACGTCGGCTTCGCCATAATTTTGAAACGAAAAACCATCTTTTTTGGGGTCAAAACCACTACTCACGATGATTTGCCCAGGCACCGCAGTTGATTTTGTTCCATCAATCGAAGATATCTGCGTGGTGGACGTCGTACAGGCAACGAGTAATTGCCAGATGACTACGATACTAATAAGTCGGTGTATCCACATTGACGCAATCCTTTGATATCAGTGGTGATGTTGTGTTATTGACGGCGGGAATGCGAAGCGGGTTCCCTGTATATGATTGATACCAATGATTTATGATAAAGATGATAGTGCATCGATGCTTTCATCATAGCATACTCCCCAATACAACTACAATGATGCATTGGGGAGTGGTGTATGCGGTGTGTTGCTGATGGGGTAGCGGTCAAAAACAGTATCTACCTACCCTCGGGTGTCTATGGAGTGTGGGCGGTCGCTGGGGCTGTCGCATGGCGCCCCGATGGGGCAATGGGGCCTAATGAGTTGGGTATCTACGGGGTGGGGATGGGAGTGGGGGCGATGGCTGTTGATGTAGGATGCGTCTGTTTACGGTCATATCTGCCACGGAGATTGAGCGGAAGGTCAGCCAAAGCACCACCGTTAATGGATGCGAGCACGAGCAAGGTGTAAAAAGATAGCATGCAGACGGCGAAAATGCTCCCGAACAGATTGGCCAAACCGGAGCGCTGTTGCCAGTTTTTGAAGATCATCACGAATGGCACAAAAATCCAGCCGAGAATACGCATGCATTATTCCTTTTCCGTTATATAAACAAAAGCCTGATTTCTATTTTAGCAAAATATAAAACAATTTACAATAACTATAGATAATTCTCCATTAAATCTTTATATTATAGCTACCCAAGTTTTGTTATTTTCGCCTGTGTTTGCTCGCACAGGGCACGGAGAATGCGCAGAGTCATCCTTCCACCGTCATTCTATGGCGCCGAAGGCGCCGGGCAATCTCCACGTAGGAGCAGATACGCTTCCGACGTCGTTTTCGATTCATCATTATTTCCTCCATAATGAGATCCCCCAATACATGCATCAGCGTATTGGGGGGATTTGGTATTGGTATGCACAGAATCGATTTGCGTGGCGATTATGGATGAAGTTTGGCGGCGGCAGTTTTGGCTGCGCTAATGACTAGTTTGGCGGCGGCAGTTTTGTCTAGGGATATTTGGGATTGGGTTGTTGCCGTGGGCGGGATGGGGGTGGCGGTGGGCGGGATGGGGGTGGCGGTGGGCGGGATGGGGGTGGCGGTGGGCGGGATGGGGGTGGCGGTCGCTGGAATGGGGGTGGCGGTCGCTGGGATGGCGGTGGTAGATTGAGTTGCTTGAGCAGTACTGGTTTGGGCGGCACTGGTTTGGGCGGCGTGAGTTCTAGCCTTTTGTGCATCAGTTAATCCATCGCCCATACCACGCAATTCACTAGGAACGCTACTCAAAACCATCCAACCGTTCAATGTTACGAACAACAGCAAGACATAGAACGACAGCATACTGACGGCGAACAGGCTGCCGATGATATTGCCCCAGACCGACCGTTGCTGCCAATTTTTGAAGATCATCACGAATGGCACAAAAATCCAACTGAGAATACGCATACATTATCTCTTTTCCGTTATATAAACAAAATCCTGATTTTTATTTTACCAAAATATAAAACAATAAGAAATTCTTCATTAAATCTTTATATAATACCCTACTCCACGGGCGATTGCTACGGCGCGTGGAAAAGTATTGTGCACCCGTAGAGCCGTAGCAGTCTGCGTCTCTACGTCGTGGAATCTCCGTGCGCGCCATACGATGGATGGCGCCCCGATGGGGGGTGGGGCATGGCGCCCCGATGGGGGCGCCACCCTAGGGCTTCGCCCTAGGGTATCCCATGACGCCCCTACAGGGCTAGGGCTCTAGGTTCAGCCCTGTAGGGGCGATATGAGCTCGCCCGGGGCGTTGCCCCGGGTTTATGATTTATGCCCCAACGGGGCATGGGGTGAAGGTGGTGAGATAGCCCTGTAGGGGCGAGATGAAATCGCCCGGGGCAACGCCCCGGGTATTCGATAGCCCCAACGGGGCATGGGGTGATGATCGTGGTGCGTGGCGATTAGGGAAGAAGTTTGGCGGCGGCAGTTTTGGCTGCGCTATTGACTAGTTTGGCGGCGGCAGTTTTGTTTAGAGATGTTTGAGATTGGGTTGTTGCCGTTGGTGGGATGGTGGCAGTCGGTGGGATGGGTGTGGCGGTTGGTGGGATGGTTGCGGTTGGTGGGATGGGTGTGGCGGTCGGCGGGATGGTAGCAGTTGGTGGGATGGGGGTATCGGTCGGTGGGATAGCGGTGGCAGATTGAGTTGCTTGGGCAGTTTGTGTAGCAGCAACTTTAGCTTGGTAAGTTTGAGTTGGGGCAACTTTTTGTTGGTGGCAATCACCCGATCCAAATTCACAAGCGGTACCTCGTAATTCACTAGGAACGCTACTCACAAACATCCCACCGTTCAATGTTACGAACAACAGCAAGACATAGAACGACAGCATACTGAAGGCGAACAGGCTGCCGATGATCTTGACCCAGACCGACCGTTGTTGCCAATTTTTGAAGATCATTACAAATGGCAAAAAAATCCAACCGAGAATACGCATGAAATTCACTCGCAGTAAGGGTAGTGCAGACGGAATCGTAATTTATACCCGCACTAATTAGGTGTAAATTTAAATGTTAAAAAATTATATCATACATATGTGTGATACCTAAATATTTTTATGATTTTTTATCAAAAATAGAGTAAAAAAATGGTGTATACAGCGTTAATTAGTGCTTTGATATAACGAATTAATTCTAAACAAAATTAAAATACTATATATTATTTTAAAACAATACATTCATTAATTTACAAAAAACACTGTGTGTATTTATATGACAATAATATGTGATTGGGGTTGTATGTATGCGTGGCTATCGGGGGGCATGGTGGATAGGTTTATGCCGCCCCGTCCCAGCCTCGCGTCATTCCATGCCGTGTGCAGGCACCCGGAGAGACGCAGTAGTCTGCGTCTCTCCAGGGTGGAATCTCTGTGTGTGTCCTACGATGGATGGCGTCCCGATGGGGGGTGGGGCATGGCGCCCGGATGGGGGCGCCACCCTAGGGCTTCGCCCTAGGGTATCCCATGACGCCCCTTCAGGGCTAGATGGACTTATGCACCAACTGGGTGAGCTGAGATAGCCCTAGGTTATCCCATGACGCCCCATCAGGGCTAGATGGACTTATGCACCAACTGGGCGAGCTGAGATAGCCCCGGGTGTATAGATTATTAAGCCCTGAAGGGGCGATCTGAGATAGCCTCGCCAATCCAATGTACAAATGGCAGACTACGAGAAACAGTATTTACTAACCGTTGATCAGCAGTCCAACACGTACACGCATATAGCTCTGCTAGGGCTATATATTGCGTATCATATGCACGTGAAAGCGCATAGGCATTTGCAAGATCATATGCACGCAAATACAGCGACTGATGATTCATGATTTCAACAGGAAATGTAAGCATCTGCATAAGTATTTCACGAGCATCAATCGGAGAATAACGTTGTTGTATAACGAGCTTGCGACAGACTGCTGTCACCTCAGCATGATACAACGGAGGTGCAATAAATTGTTCCTCATGTTTTTGCCAACGTACAAATTGTGCTTGTACTTGTGTATGGAGCGGTTCGTCGGCAACAACTGCAGCAATGACAATACTCGCATCAAGTACGATCATGATGACGTATGTTCATTCCGCACGCTATCAAGCACATCCACGACATCGATAATTGGATGCATACGCATACGGAGCGCATGCGTCTGTGCTTGCCACGTAGCCAAGTCAAATGATATGGGCGCCACAAGTGCCTGTTGCATACGCGCAATTAATTGATGCTTGGTTGCATCATCAAGTTTTTGAAAGTTTTCGAAGAGTTGTTGTTCTAGGGTGAGACTCATTGTATCCTCCTTTTCTGCCTATAGTATATCACCCCTTTAAAAAATTGAAAATGCTCATCATTTCGCCCCTTTGGGGCTAGGGCTCTAGGTTCAGCCCTGAAGGGACGAGCTGAGCTCGCCTAGGGCAACGCCCTGGGTATTCGATAAGGGCTATTTATTCTGGTAATTTGATGATATCGCCATCTACCACCACCAAGCCATCGCGCCCGAGGCCAGCGATGATGGTGGTAAGTTTGGCGGTGTCGAGTGTCAAGCCCAGGCTGGTTAAGTGGGTGTGAAGTTGTGCGCCAGATTGGGGGGATTCGCGTAGGGCATCGATGATGCGGCCGCGAATTTGGCGATTCGAGCCGGCAAAAGGGGCATCTTTGCGTTCGGCCACGCGCCGCGGTTTGGCGGGGGGCAAGGGCAGCAAAGCATCGTCGGCAGCCAAGCGGGCCGCATAGTCCCCACAATCGCCCCGTAGTGGGCAGCGAGGGCATTTGGGGGCGGTGGCGGTGCAGATGATGGCGCCGAGCTCCATGATGGCTTGATTCCAGACCCAGCCTTGCCCCGCCGGTACCTGTTGCGCCGCCAAATCGCGTAGGGATTGCTCGCTGGGGATGGGAGCGTGGGGGTCGCTCCAGAGCCGTAGTACCACGCGGCGGATGTTGGTGTCGAGGAAGGCCACGTCTTGTTCGTAGGCAAAGCAGGCAATCGCCCCCGACGTATAATCGCCAATCCCCGGTAATTGTTTGAGGGTGGCGACATCCCGTGGGAATACGCCGGCGTATTGACTGACCACGGCCTGGGCGGTGCGTTGCAAATACAACGCGCGCCGGTTGTAGCCCAGCCCCTGCCAGGCCGTGATGATGGCGCTGGTGGGGGCGGCGGCGAGGGTCTGTACATCGGGGAATTGCGCCAAAAATGCGTGGTATTTGGGGATGACTCGCTCCACTTGGGTTTGTTGGAGCATTAATTCGGCCACCAACACCCGGTAGGGGTCGCGGGTATGCCGCCACGGCAAATCGCGGCCATTGGTGGTGAACCACGCAATCAAGGCATTGGCAATCATGCGATTACAAAGCCTTTGACAGGGGCATTAATTCCACCGGCTAAGGCAGCGTCGTATTGTGCCGGCAATGCGTTGTCGGCGGCAAGCACCGGTAACAAGGCAGCGATGGCTACTTCAATCATGCCGTCTTCGGGTTCACGGGTGGTCAAGCGTTGCAACGCCAACGACGGCGCAATCACCCAGCGTACCCAGGTGCGGTGGTAGTTGGCGGCGGTCAGTCGCAACAACTCAAACGCGATGCCAGCGACCACCGGCACAAGCACGAGGCGTGAGAGTATTTTGATGATGAGTGGTTGATCGGCAAAAATAGCAAAAATGGGGATGCTGAGGATGACTACCACCAGCAAAAAACTCGTGCCGCAGCGGGGGTGAATCAATGTTTGTTGGCGTACATGCGCCACATCGAGGGGCAGACCGGCTTCATAGGCGTTGATGGCTTTGTGTTCGGCACCGTGGTAGCCATAGACCCGCTGGATGTCAGGGATGCGGCCGATGATGAGTAAGTAACCAATAAAAATCACCAACTGGAAGATGTTTTCGATGATCACTACCGTGACACCACTAATCCCCAGATAGCGCAAACCGTTGGCCAACAACAGGGGTAATGCAAAAAACAAACCGAAGGCAAATAGCAGTGATACCACCACGCCGCCAGCAGATTCGCCTTGGCTAGGACGTTCTTCGGCGGGCAGCCCGGTGGCGGCGGCCACATTGAGGGCGCGAATGCCCAAATTGAGGCTGTCCCATAGCAAAAGGATGCCTCGTAGGAACGGAATGCCTTCGATGGTGCGCCGGCGGGTAGGGTTGAGGGCTTCGTGATAGCTAGCAATGCTGCCGTTAGGCAAGCGTACCGCTACGGTGGCGCGGGTTAGTCCGCGCATCATGACGCCGTCAATCACGGCTTGGCCGCCATAGTTCATTTTAGACATCGTTACTATCCTTGTGTGGTGTAGTTTTTGGTTTGCTGCTCCCGGTGACGCGTTGCCCCAATACATTGGCGGCTGCTTTGAGCCCGGCAACAATACTACTGACCTGAATAGCCGGTTTGACGATTTGCTCAGAAATAATTGTGACTGTCGACGACACCGAGGCGCTGGTTTTTTTGACATCATCAGTGACACTCGCGGTTTTGACCAGTAATTCGTCGACTTTGGTGCTGATTTCGCTTAGTTTGGGGATGAGGGTGGTGCGGGCGGTGGTGTCGATGGCCTTGACGGCATACAAAATCGCCACGGCTACCAGCGCTAATGCGATGGCCCCGATGAGTTGGAAGAGTGCCAGCAAAATAATCGACAAATCACGGACTGCTTCGCGGAAGCCGGGGTAGATGATTGAGAGGACGATAAACACGATACTCAAGACAACAAAAACAATGCCACCGATGATTAACCAGCGTGTCATACCACCAGATTCGGTTTGGGGTTCAGAAAAATCGTGCATGCCAGCCTCCGATGGTGTAAGTGATTATTTGGTGAAACGGAATGCCCCCACGATGCCCACCCACGCTACCAGTGATGTTTCGACAAGGTGCACGCCGGCAGGTGCTGGTAAGGCTTGGCTGAAGCTGAGCCCAATCACATGCGTGACGACTACACAAATCAGACTGACCAACCAAAACACGGGGAGTTGGATGATGCTTCGGCCCGCGACCATATGTGCCACTGCGGCATGGAGCGTGGCAATCATAACAAGTAATAATGGTACAGGTGACATAATTAGGCGAGAATCCGCCCACCTCCAATGACTTCGTCGTCGTGATACATGACCGCCGATTGCCCGGGAGAAATCCCGTCTTGGGGGGTATCAAACTCAATCGTCACGCTACGTGCGCCGGTGACGGTGGCCATGGCGGGGGCGGCATCGGCGTGCGAGCGACTTTGTACCAGACAGCGGAATTGACCATCGGGAGGAGTACCACCCACGTACGTGGTTTGGTCGATGTGGATGATTTGTTTGCGCAAATCTTGGGCTGGACCCACCACAATCGTATTGGTGGTGGCATCGATGCTGGTGACAAACAACGGTGATCCGACCGCGATGCCTAGGCCTTTGCGTTGCCCGACGGTATAGAGTGGGATGCCTTGATGGGCACCGAGTTTTTTGCCGGTATTATCGACGATGTCACCGGCTTGGAAGGCATCGGGGCGTTGGGTTTTGACAAACGAACGATAATCGCGGTCAGGCACAAAGCAGATGTCTTGGCTTTCGGGACGTTCAGCGGTGGCCAAATCAAGCTCAGCGGCGATGGCACGTACTTCGGGTTTGGGCATACCACCGACGGGGAAGAGCAGGCGGGAGAGCTCCTTTTGGCCGAGCATGTGCAACATGTATGATTGGTCTTTGCGCATGTCGACTCCCCGTGACAAATGCCACTGGCCATCGCGGTAATCGTTGCGCACATAATGACCGGTTGCCAGCATATCAAAGCCCAACAACTGCGAACGTTCGAGTAGGACGCGGAACTTGACATCGCGGTTGCAGGCCAAACAGGGATTGGGCGTCATCCCTTGGCTATATTCGTCGGCGAAATAGTTGATGACATGTTTTTTGAAGTCTTTTTGGTAGTTAAACACATAGTAGGGAATACCGAGTTGGGCACAGACGCGCCGGGCGCCTGACACCATCTCCATTGAGCAACAGCGACTTTCGACCATTTTGTCGCTGTCACCTTCCCACAGATGCATAGTAACCCCGGTCACATCGTGGCCTGCGCGGTGAAGCAGGGCTGCTACGACGGAACTATCGACACCGCCACTCATGGCGACCATTACTCGAGCCATTTTCGTACCCTCTAAAAAGAAACACTCGCCTGTATTATACAATACCTGCGCTAAAAATCTTTGTCGCCAATGCGCACCGGTTGAGCGCTCTCGTCGCCTATTCACGTCGCGCAGGTTGATTTTTTTACGGCGGATTGTAATATGAAGTGCGACAGTTAAAACGGAAATGAATTCCCACTGACAACACGTGTAAAATGAAGTTACCAGACAACACTTACACAGGAGTCATCAATGGGGTACCATCATTTTAGCATAGCGGAACGCGGTCAACTCGACG
>CANFUF010000132.1 GCA_947450095.1 Roseiflexaceae bacterium | reverse complement strand
TTGCTCGACCACATCGGTACTATCATCGGTAATCCCCGCGGTATCGATAAAGCGCACCGGCACACCAAGCATATCGGCAGATTCTTCGAGGGTATCGCGGGTGGTACCGGCTATCGGCGACACAATGGCACGGTCGTGGCGCAACAGGGTATTGAGCAGGCTCGATTTACCCACATTGGGGCGCCCCATTAGCACTACTCGCGCACCATCGCGCAAGACCATACCGGTACGGGCACCTGCAAGTAATGCATCGATAGACGTCATCAACTGTCCAAGGGCATGCGTATCAACAGCGGTTTCGGCGACTTCATCGGGGAAGTCGATGCGCGCCACCACTGCCGCTAACTCATAATTAATCGTTGCGATAAATTGCGTCACTTGTTGCCCGAGCCATCCTTGGAGTTGGGCTTGAGCTTGACCGAGCGCTTGGCTGGTTTGGGCTTGGATGACATCCATGACTGCTTCGGCTTGGCTCAAATCGATGCGCCCTGCCACATAGGCCCGCATCGTGAATTCACCGGCGTTGGCCATCCGGGCCCCACACGCCAAGATCCGTTGCAGGACAGATTCAAGGGCAATACGCCCGCCATGACACGAGATTTCAACCACATCTTCGCCAGTATAACTGCGGGGTGCCCGCATCCAGACAGCCAACACTTCATCGATGATTTGGCCCGTAATTGTCAACACATGCCCGTAGCGCATGACGTACGGGCGCCATGGGGCAGGGCGACGGGGGCGGTAGATTTTTTGCAAAATCGTCAAGGCATCACTACCACTTATGCGGATAATCCCAATGGCGCCTTGGCCGGGGGGGGTGGCGATAGCCACAATCGTGTCGTCGTATTTCATATTAGGTATTATACCAATCCATTACCCCAATCGACACGATGTATCCTCACACAACGGCAACGTACGCAAATCAACACGACAATATTTCGCCCATTATATTTACAATACATACACAAATAATATACAACGCCGTTTCGCTTGATCAAGATAGCGCATCTAAAAAAGAGTGTGCTATTATGAAAAAAATGTACTACCCTACAGACCAAGGAGTACCCATGGCGACGAAACGCGATTCAATCCGCAGTGTATGGCAAACATCGCGAGCCGAAACTAATGCGTGGTTATTGGCCCACCCCAACATTCATTGGTGGGTAAAAGTCTTGCGCTTGGGATTATTTCAATTTGGGGTAGGGGTATCATTAGCCCCGATTACCGGCACATTAAATCGCGTATTAATCAATGAATTTGCCTTGTCTGCAGGGTATGTAGCATTGTTGATGTCGATTCACTATTTTGTCTCGCCCATCCGCACCATCATCGGACATATTTCAGACCGCAAACGGGTCGAAGGACGGTGGCGAACCCCATATATCATTCTAGGGACAATGTTGACCTTTGGTGGATTAACAACGGCACCTTTTTCATTAGTGTTATTTAGCCCCGATAGTTTGCTCAAAGGCAACATTGTCTATTTTATTTGTGTGGCAATTTTCATCATATATGGGGTAGGAATTAATATTGTCGAAACAACCTACCTCGCACTCGTTGGAGATATCACGAACGACCAAGATCGTGGCAAAGTATTGGCGATTCTTTGGTTGATGTTGGTGAGCGGGACTGTCGTTGGAGCGTTTGTCACCGGCTTAACATTGGTAACGTATTCTGATGGCAAATTAATCGCCGTACTGCAAACCACCGCAGTGGTATTCATCGTCTGTACAATCGGTGCGTTATATGACCAAGAACGTTTACGCCCTGACGGAACCCTCATCAACGACATCGCCCGTAAAGCACGCTACTCACTCAAAGAGTCATTAACCCGGGTCTGGAGTGCGCCGACATTACGCAGTTTGTTTTTTGTTTTTTTTATTGCAACCTTGGGATTCGGTACGCATGACATTTTGCTTGAGCCCTATGGCGCCGAAATTTTGCATATGAGTGTGACCGCCACGACCTTTTTGACGGCACTCTGGGGTGTTGCGATGATTTTTGCAATTGTGATTGCCGGATTGTGGTTGTGGCGAGGCGGGAGTAGTGCGCGACTAATTATCGCTGGTGGCATAGCCGGAATGCTTGGATTTGGGTTAGTGTCTGCGAGTGGCTATATCGGAATTGTCGGTGGATTCCAAATCGGTGTGGCAACTATTGGGATTGGTCGCGGCTTGTTTATTGTGGGGAGTATTGCCACGGTCATGAGTCTAGCCGACCGTGACCATACCGGGCTTTTTTTGGGGATATGGGGGGTGGTACAGTCACTTGCTCAAGGCTTTGGTACCATTGGTGGGGGTGTTGCCCGTGACATAATCAAAGCCCGTACCAATGATGCTTTGTTGGGGTATGTCAGTGTCTATAGCACTGCAGGAGTATTACTCATCATCATGGTGATTTATATGCTCATTAGTCGTATCGGTCGCAAACTCGAAGATGGTGAAATTCGTTCGCCATGGAGTGGGTTGCAAGATATTCCTGCCGATCAGTTATTGTATTAAAGGGGGGGAGGAATGGGCTATCTATCGGCCATTTGTTATGCCCTCGTGTTGTGGTGGGTGAGTACTGGCGTGATTATTGTATTATATCGTCAGCCTAGTTGGACCTACGATGCGACGTTTGGGATGCTCACCGTAATGGCTGCTGGTTGTGCCGCGCTCTTGTTTGTACTGCGTGATAACCCCAGTACCACTGCAACCTATCTGTCGTTTAGTGCTGGGACATTGGTGTGGGGTTGGAATTTAGCGAGCTATTATACAGGGAAGATTAGTGGTCCGACTACCGTGATACCAGCCGAACCCCTCAACGCAAATCAGCGCTTTCGTTTGGCCGTACGCAGTGGGTTATACCACGAATTAGTATCACTCAGCATGGTAATCATTGCGCTCTGGTGGAGCGTCGGTGTAACTAATACCAGTGGTCAATTAACCATCGTATTGTTTTATGTCATGCACCAATTATCAAAATTAAACATTTACTTTGGTGCACGCAATTTTAGTGGTGAATGGTTACCAGAACACTTACGCTACATCATGGTTTTTTTTGGTCCCACCCGCAATCATTGGTTTTTTGCAGTCACAATTAGTGTTGCACTCGGGATTACCGTATGGACAATTATCTCTGCGCACATGGCCATTGATGATGCAACCCAAATACGTATGACGTTTTTAGCATTACTTTCTAGTGCTGCGGTATTAGAAATTTTGGTATTGATGATTCCACCAGACTATTTGCATCGCAGTTTGGCTTTTCTCACCCATTTATCTGTTGCTGCTAATACCAAATCCCGCTAAATTCGGCTATACTAAGTGGAGTATATATCGAGAAAACGGGCGGAGTTTATATGGCAGTGATTTTGGCAATCGACGAAGATGTCGTGCTCACAATGAGTTTGGATCTCCAACTCGGACATGTTGGACACATCGTGCGTCGTGCGAATACACTCGCCCTCGCTACCCAGTATATTTCAGAACAACAACCAACCCTCATCGTCATTGATCCGAGCATCGATAATCACACGGGTTGGCAAATTATAGAACAATGGGCAAGTAAACTCCCCGTAATTGTGATTAGCCATGATCCTACGCCTGCGACTGCCAGCAGAGCCCACGCGCTCGGAATCCAAGGGTTCATGGCAAAGCCTTTTTTGATGCGTGATTTGGTCGAATTACTCAACCCGTTTATTCAACCAGCTACCACACCCGTCATCGAAAAATCGATTGATGCAAACGAAGACCTCAAACCCAAACGCAACAGCCGCAAAAAAAATCAAAGCACCGACAGCCAAAAAACAGTACCAGCAACTCCGCCGCAAAAAGATGCGTTGGGATTGAGCATGAGCGATGCCGATGAATTACTGTTGGCAGGGTTGCCGACGACTTTTGCCTCAGAAACCACATCCCAACCCAAAAAAGAATCATTGGGGAGTCGCTTGCGAACCGAGCGGACCAAACGCAATATTCCCCTAACCCAAATCGATTTGGCCATTGGTGTGCATATGACCTATGTCCAAGCAATGGAAGAAGATCGTTTTTCGCATTTGCCACGGGGGCGAATGGCCGAAGAAATGATTACCAAATATGTACGCTATTTGGGTCTGGACGTGCAAAGCGCCCTCGATGAATATCGCGGATTCCATTATTCTGAAGCAGTGGAACCCATTACGGCATTTGGTGCTGATAAATTACAATTCTTTTCATATGGCCGGTTTATCCGCGTAGGATTAGCCCTAATCGTGCTCGCCAGTATTGGCTATGGCATTTACCTAATCGACCGTAATCGGGTCAATACGGCCAGTGGTGGCGTCATCAAATTAATTTTCCCTGATACTCCTACCCAAACAGCAACTTCCACATCCACACCAAGCCCCACTGTCACGAATACTGCAACAATCACCATAACAGCAACATCATCGCTGACCGCAACACCGTCATTATCTGCAACCAAAACCAAAACAGTTACACGCACACCCAGCGCAACACGCACGGATACCCCATCACGCACCTTGCGTCCGTCACGCACACTACGTCCGTCGCGCACCCCCAGTATCACCCAAACATCGTTGCTCTCACGTACGGTTAGCATCACGCAAACAGCCAGTAGCACGCCGCTTGGGGCACGGACGAGTCAGACTGCTACTACCACACGCAAACCATAATATGCGTTACGGCCAGTATTGCCACAACCCCGCCACCGTCGGCACAATGTAACTCGCAAATGGCTGTAAATCTGCAGCCACACTTAACCCCGAAGTAACCCCGATTTGGGCCATGACGCCAGCGTTGTGGCCCATTTGCATGTCCGCAGGGGTATCGCCAAGCATAATTGCCTCGTGGGACGCTACCCCAAGCGCTCGGCAAACGGCGAAAATTTTGTCTGGGGCGGGTTTGGGCGCCATGCCTACATCATCGGCACAGGCCACGGCCCCTACCAAATGAGCCACGCCGAGGTGTGCAAGGGTTGCGCGGGTCGGCTCACGGTTATCCGCGGTAGCCACGGCGATTTGGGCACCTTTGGCCCGAATCGCCGTAAATAACGCCAGCACATCAACCAACGGCACCGCATCACGAGCAGGGTCGGGTGGCTGCCACGCCTGTTGCACCATGACATAGGCGGCACCGACCGTTACCCCATACGGCACCACAATTTGCACTGCGACTTGTTGCATAGTGGCCATGCTGGCAATGGCCAAACGTCCAGTCGGGTCGATACGTGCCGTCACCTGGTCATACCCATACGCATCGGCAAATGCCGCGCGGACATCATGTTGAATACCGGCACTCATACGCTCGGCAAAGCCGATAGCCCAGCGTCCCCACATTTGTTGAAAATCGATGAGCGTACCGTCTTTGTCAAAAATCACTAATTGGGGAGCACGTGGAAACATCGTTAACCTCGCTTTTTATGCCAAGATACGAATTATTCTGCCAACACCAATACAGTGCGCGGATCACATCCCACCGTCATCGTCGTATTGATTTGCGGAATGGTGTGTGTGGCGTCATTAAATAAATCAACCAACACTCGTTGCCCATGCACCAGTAATGTCACCCGTACCGTGGCACCGAGGAAAACGACATCTTGGACGACACCTGTCAATTGATTGGATAACTCTGGCGTAGCCTCACGCAACAATTCGGGGCGTACTGCACATTCCACCGTACTCCCAACAGCCTGTGTCATCGCTTCAGTTACTTGCCAGACTGCGTCACCAACCCGCACGTGATGCGCATCAACCACCGTCGCAGTAAGAATATTGAGGGTACCAACAAACGATGCCACAAAGCGCGTCCGGGGCGCATTGTAGATTTCGTGGGGGGCGCCGACTTGGGCGACGCGCCCATGGCTCATCACCACAATCCGGTCTGACAAGGCCATGGCTTCTTGTTGGTCGTGGGTGACATAGATGGTGGTAATCCCGAGGCGCCGTTGAATTTCGCGGATTTCTTGGCGCAAATTATCACGGATTTGGGCATCGAGTGCCGACAACGGCTCATCGAGCAACAATACTTGTGGTTGCAATGCCAAAGCCCGCGCCAACGCCACCCGTTGCTGCTGACCACCCGACAATTGATAGGGGTAGCGCGCGGTGTATTCGGACATAGCGATGAGGTCGAGCATTTCACCCACACGGGAGTGAATTTCGGCTTTGGGACGCCCAGCCACCATCAAACCAAAGCCGATATTGTCGGCAACCGTCATATTAGGGAACAAGGCATACGATTGAAACACCATGCCGATATTACGTTTGTTGGGGGGGGTCGCACTAATATCGACTCCATCGAGAATAATATTTCCCGCAGTGAGTTGCTCAAAACCAGCCACCATGCGCAGTGTGGTTGTTTTGCCACAGCCACTCGGACCAAGAAACGACACAAACTCACCACGCGCAATTTCCAAATCAAATTGGGCAACGGCAACGGTGGTACCAAATTGCTTACGGACACCTTGTAACACTAAAAAACTCATATTGGATTCCTTGTTGACAATAGTAATAGTGGAAATAACACGTTTATCGCGGACCCGCAATAGTCGCAGAAGTATTGCGCCCGAGGAGTTGCAAAATCATTACGATACCCCAGGTCATCAACAAACTCAACACGGTAATGGCAGCGGGTTCATAGGCACGCGCCCGGCCGATTTCGGCAAGGTATGGTGCAAACGCCACCGCATTGCCCAACAAAAAGCGCGCCATGGTGAGTTCGCCGATGACGATTGCAAAGGTCACAAACGAACCATTGAGCACGGCCACCCGAATATTGGGAAATATGACCCGCACAAAAATCGTCAACCAACCAGCACCAAGGCTTTGTGATGCCTCAACCAACGTACGTAAATCGATTGCGCGGAGCCCGGCATCGATAGAACGATACATGTAGGGCATCGACAACACCATATAGCCAGCAAGGAGCAACCCATATGTACCCAACGTACTATTGGTAATCGACAATGGTGGCCGGGCAAATACCCGCAAATAGCCAAATACGAGTACCACACTGGGGATGACAAAGGGTACGAGTGCCACAAATTCGACAACCGGACGTAAGCGTCGCAAAAACAGATGCAGTACGGTCAAGGTGGGAATGAGCAACAGCATACAACAAAAAATCGTCAGCAAGGCCATTTGGGTCGAAAAGACAAAGCTCGACCCAAAACGAGGGTCAGCAAAAACCTTGTCATAGGCTAGTAACGAAAAAATGCCTTTTTTGGCTTTGAGTGAAAAGACAAACGTAGCATAGATTGGCAAAAAGAAATAGAGCACTCCGAGGCTTACCCATAGCCATGGCCAAAATCGACGAAGCATTTGTGTATCCTCCTGTTTAGGCGCGTAACCAACGCTCGGCACGGCGCTGGAGCACGGTATACGTCCCAATCGTTATGGTCATGATGACAATCATTCCAGTGGCCAAGGCATAAGCGAGAGCTTCGTTGTGAAGCACGTCGCCACTCATTTCTTGGGCAATCACATTGGTCACCATCGTGAGTGTGCCACCCGTCAAGGCATAGGCAGTGGCAAAGGCGCCGAAAGCATTACCAAACAGCAATACCATCCCGGCCAAAATCGCCGGCATCAAAATCGGCAACGCCACATGCCGCCAGTATTGCGCGGTATTGGCACCCAAAATTGCACTTGCTTCGCGCCATTCACGGCGCAAACCATCAAGTGCGGGAGTCATCACCAATACCATCAATGGGAATTGGAAATAGACATAGACGATGACTAATCCAATATAGGAATACAAACTAAAACCGTTTTTGTAGAGGTTGATTCCTAATTGTGCCAGCAACACCGTAATAATACCGGTACGACCCAACGTCGCCACAAATGCAAACGCCAACGGTACGCCTGCAAAATTCGACGCCACACCACTAAAGGTCAAAATAGCGGTACGAATCCCACGTGGTAAGCCACCCACCGTAACCGCATAAGCGACGAGCAAGCCGATAATCGCGCCGATAATCGCGGTCGTAAAACTAATCCGCAGGCTCATCGAGTATGCTTCGATAATCATTGGATCATTCATATCGGCAAAATTTGCAAGTGTCCACTGCCCTTGGGCATTGCGGAAGCTTTCGATGAGCAATGAACCCGCCGGCAAAATCATAAACAACACGGCAAACAACAAAAACGGCACCACGGTCAAGCTAACGCCGACCTTGCGCCATTCAATCTGGCGCCACCATGTCTGTGCGGCTCCATTGGCCATGACATCCCCTTTTATTTCAAAATAACAATCATACGGTATTATTGCAGAAATTGCTCGTTGAGGGTAATCCTCAACGAGCAATTATGGATTAGATCACGAATAAGCGCAAAATTACGCCTTTTTCTTGATTTCCATCTTGACGATGGTATCCCATTGTTCGGTGATGACCTTCTTGGAAGCAGTCAACTGATCAACGGTTGGGAAGACGGCCTTGGCCATCAAGTCGGCTGACGGAATCTTGCTCAACACGTCAGCTGGCACTTTTTTGGCGCTCAACATGGCGGCGAAGCGGGTGGGGATACCGTAGGCCTTGGCCCAAATCAATTGCACTTCGTCTGAGAAGAGGTGCTCTTGCCACAAACGGGCAGCATGTGGGTGGGGGGCGTAGGCGCTGATGCCTTGGACATACACACCACCAAATACGGGCTCGGGGATAACGACGTCTACTGCGGGGTTACCGGCAGTGGTGTCGCGCAAGCCGAGGGCCAAGTATGACCACATTGGCATAATCGGGGTTTCACCTTGGGTGAACAACGCCGATGAACCCATGGTTTCGATCAACGTGCCCGATTCCTTGAGCTTGGCAAAGAAGTCGAGGCCGGGCTTGGCATCGTCGAGGCTACCACCATTTGATTGGGCGGCGGCATAGACGGTTTGGATGGCTTGGTTTGAGCTACGGGGATCGCCGGTCAAGGCAAATTGACCCTTGTAGTCGGCCTTGAGCAAGTCGGCCCAGCTGGCTGGTGATGCTTTGACGACATCTTTGTTGACCGCAATGGCCAATACGCCGTAGTATGCACCGAACCAGAAGCCGTCGGCATCTTTGAGTGAATCAGGAATTTCGCTCCAGGTTGACACTTTGTAGGGTTGGAGCAATTTGGCTTCTTTTGACGCAGGACCAAAGGCAAAACCGACGTCGATGACATCAGGAGCCTGAGGACCGGTGTTGCCGGCGTTGGCCTTGATGGCAGCAACTTCGTCACCCGAACCAGCGTCTGGGTTCAATTCGTTGACCTTGATGCCGTATTTTTTGGTGAATGAAGAAATAACTTCACCATAGTTCAACCAGTCGTGTGGCAATGCAATTACGTTGAGTTCGCCTTCGGCCTTGGCCTTGGCAATCAACCCGTCCATACCACCGACATCAGCAGCTGACAACGGGCCGGGAGCTGGGGCAGCAGGCAACGCTGGCTCAGCAGTCGGAGCAACAGTGGCTTCGGCTGCAACAGTAGCAGTGGCTTCAGGAGCCATGGTGGCTTCAGGAGCCATGGTGGCTTCGGCTGCAGGTGCAGCAGTGGCTTCGGTGGCTGGGGCAGCGGGAGCCTTGGCACCACAGGCTGCGATCACGGCACCAGCACCCACAAAGGCGCTGAGTTGCAAAAACCGACGACGAGCCAAAAGTTCTTTGCTGATTGACATGGGTTCTCCTCGTAAAAATCTGTACGTACA
>CANFUF010000131.1 GCA_947450095.1 Roseiflexaceae bacterium | reverse complement strand
CCGATACCACCACCCTTACCGATACCACCACCCTTACCGATACCACCACCCTTACCGATACCACCACCCTTACCGATACCACCACCCTTACCGATACCACCACCCTTACCGATACTACCACCCTTGCCACGCCCGCACCAACCATAGCAGCAACACCAGTGCAAGTAGTCCCAACCGTGATTGCCAATATCACCGAAGTTTCTATTCCCACGGTGTCCGTAAAAACACATAAATACATCGTACAGCCCGGTGATTCATTACTTGCTATCGCCGAAAAATTTCACCTCACCGTCAAACAAATCGAAGACGTCAATCCATATCTCCAGAATCCCGATAACCTTATTGCTGGACAGGAGCTCGATATACCATGAGTGAGCCACTCCAACTTTCCATTACGACATCCATCCGTGACACACTTGCTGCAGCCCAACTCTATCAAACAACGACCGTCAAGCACCGCATCTACCAAACGGTAGCAGGGGTATTGTTTGCATTAGCACTTTGGCAGGGATTTAGTACGAGCTTCGGTGGCAATCAACTGATGTTGATTGTGATTGCTTTGTTGTTAGCCCTCGATCCCGTACCACTCATCTTGATGGTGATGAGTAGTTTTAATCAACCCAATGCCACAAACACGCTACGTATCGATGACAGCGGCGTCACGCGTATCATTGGTGATCGTACTGCGCATGTGACGTGGGCACAATTAAACCGTAGTATCGAAAATCGCAACTATATTCTGTTGGTGGCAGGTTCATGGAATTATATTGTCATTCCCCAACGTGCATTTAACGCATCACATCTCAAACCAGCATTCATGCAATTCATCAATACCCACCTCAAGGTTACCAAGTAATGCAACGCTGGGTACTCATTATCCTCATCGTCATCACTATCAGTATGGTTATTGCCGCCACACGTCAAGTGTGGCGGTTAACACAAGTAGCAGTCAATCCACCAGACATCCAAAACACCACTACCGTTACCCCAAGCCTGCAGATCTTGTCCCCCACCATCAGTCTCAGCGTAACTCCCAAACCAACGATTGCGACAACACCCTCAGTAACAGCACAACCCACATCCCTTCCCACACCCACACCCTTCCCCAGTCCACAAGCCTATATCGCCTATCGTGTTCGCACGGGTGATACCCTCGCGACCATCGCCCAAGCAAGTGGCAGTAATCCTGATTACATTGCGGTGTTTAATCGATTTACTGGCGAACCTGAAGTATTGCGGCCATTAATCATCCCACAACTCAATCCCAAATTAAATACCCTCACGAGTCAAGCGATTCTGGTGCAACGGGGCGCCAACCGCGCTGCCGTGGCGCTCACATTTGATGCCGGCGCCGACAGCACCCCCACCACGGCAATCCTCGATACATTAGCACTTCACCATGTGCACGTGACATTTTTTCTCACGGGAGATTGGGTACAAAAAAACCCCGAATTAACTCGACGCATCATTGCCGATGGCCATGAAGTCGCCAATCATTCGCAAACCCATCCCGACTTTCGCCAACTCGATGATGCCGCTATTGCCAGCGAACTTCACCGCATGGCGCAAGCTTTTTTTGACACAACCGGTATCTGGCCAGCGCCCTACTTTCGGCCACCGTTTGGCGCCTACGACGAACGCGTCTTGCGCACCGTGATTACCAACGGCTACTTGCCGATTTTTTGGACACTTGACAGTCTTGATTCAGTGGGCGAAACCAAAAGTGCTGACTTCATCGTTGATCGCCTCACCAATACCCTCGCTACCAACCAACTCAACGGCGCGATATTGCTCTGCCATATCGGTAATGCATCAACAGCCGAAGCCTTACCACGCATCCTCGACGAATTTGCCAAACACGGTATCATCGTCACGACTCTATCGCAAATTCTCTAATGGCCAGCAATGCCGGTATTTTTCACGCATTATCATCACCTACCTATTAATAAAAATGCACTCTATCGCCCTACTCATGTATAATGCCAATAAGCATGCACAATTTATAAGGTGAGAAATGACGGAATCATTCCAACGCGCAAGTGAAATGGCCAAAGCCTACGAACCGCAACAGGTCGAGGAACGCCTATACCAATGGTGGGAATCCAAAGGATTCTTCCAACCATCAAACACTCCCACCGACAAAGCACCATTCGTGTTGTCGATGCCACCACCCAATGTCACCGGCGAACTCCACATGGGTCATGCCATGTTTGTGACTCTCGAAGATGTCATTATTCGCTGGCAACGCATGTGTGGCAACCCCACCTTGTGGGTACCAGGCACCGATCACGCCGGCATCGCCACCCAACTCCAAGTCGAGCGCATGCTCATCCGCGAAGGGACGAGCCGCGTGGCCGTCGGTCGTGATGAGTTTTTGCGCCGTACATGGGAATGGAAGGAAGAATTCGGTGGCAAAATCACCCAACAACTCCGACGCCTCGGTGCATCGTGCGACTGGTCACGTGAACACTTCACCCTCGACCCCGGCCTTTCCCGTGCGGTACGGGTCGCCTTCAAAAAACTCTACGACGACGGGTTGATCTATCGCGGCATGCGGTTGGTGAATTGGTCACCCAACCTACAAACCGCCGTATCCGACCTCGAAGTCGAATACGAAGAGCGCGATGTCAACATGTGGCACATCCGCTATCCTATCGTCGATAGCTGGGAAGCCGGCGAATGGGGCAGCGGCCAATGGTCAGCCAACGCCCAAACCTATATCACCGTCGCTACCACCCGCCCCGAAACCCTGATGGGTGACGTGGCCGTGGCAGTCAACCCCGATGACGAACGCTACAAACACCTCATCGGCAAATTCGCCCTCATCCCCGCCGTCAATCGCAAAATCCCGATTGTGGCCGATGAACACGCCGACCCCACCTTTGGCACGGGTGCAGTCAAAATCACCCCCGCCCACGACCACAACGACTACGCTGTGGCCCAACGCCAAAACCTGCCCCTCATCAATATCATGAACCGCGACGCCACCCTCAACGACCAAGCTGGTCCCTACGCCGGGATTGAGCGTTTTGCCGCCCGCAAACGCGTCCTCGCTGACCTGCAAACCGAAGGGTTGTTGGTGGCCACATTGCCCCACCATATGTCGATTGGGATTAGCCAACGGGGCGGCGAAATCATTGAACCCCTCCTCAGCGAACAATGGTTCGTCAAAATGCAACCGCTGGCTGATTTGGCCCTCGATGCCGTGCGCACCGGTGCCACCAAAATCATCCCCGATAACTTCGAACGCGTCTATTACAACTGGCTCGAAAACATCCAAGATTGGTGCATCAGCCGCCAACTCTGGTGGGGGCACCGCATCCCCGTCTGGTATACCGCCGACGGTCAAATGATTGTGCCCGGCCCCGACGAACCTGAGCCAACTGGCCCTGGCGTCTATCAAGACCCCGATGTACTCGACACCTGGTTTTCAAGTGGCTTGTGGCCCTTTTCGACACTCGGTTGGCCGGACCAAACCGATGATTTGCGCCGCTTTTATCCCACTAGCGTCATGGAAACCGGCTACGATATCTTGTTCTTTTGGGTCGCCCGCATGATGATGCTGGGCTGCTACCTAACCGGCCAAGCACCCTTCCATACCATTTATTTGCATGGTTTGGTGCGCGACAAAGAAGGTCGCAAGATGAGCAAGACCTACGGTAACGTGGTCAACCCGATCGACATCATGGCCCAATACGGCACCGATGCCCTGCGTTATACCTTGACCACCAGTAGCACGCCTGGCCAAGACCTCAACCTCAATCCCGAACGCATCGAGTCAGGCCGGAATTTTTCGAATAAACTCTGGAACGTGACGCGCTTTGTGCTGGGACGCTTCGGCGACTGGAAGCCTGATGCCTCGGCGATTGTCACCGGTCATTGCTTACTCAATTATCCCTACACCGTGGCTGATCGTTGGATTATGTCACGTTATCAACGTTTGGTTGCCGATGTCGATCGCCTCATGCAGGCCTACAACTATGGCGAAGCGGCCCGCCAAATCCAAGACTTTGTCTGGAGTGAATTTGCCGACTGGTACGTCGAAATCGCCAAAGCGCAACTTGATGGTGACGAGCGCCGCCAGCTCTTGACTCGCGAAGTACTCTACACGGTACTTGAGGGTTCATTGCGCATGCTCCATCCCTTTATGCCGTTTGTCACCGAAGAAGCCTGGCAATATCTCACCGGGCGAATCGTCTTCGATACCGCCGCGGATTCGATTATGTTGGCTGGCTACCCGCAACCCGATGCAACGCTCCTCGACGAGGCCGCCGAACGGAGCATGCAAATGGCCAAAGAAATCGTGGTGGGCATCCGCAATATCCGCTCCGAATATAAAGTCGAGCCAGGCAAATACATTGGTGTGACGATTGTTTCGTCACATCACGATGCCCTAAACGAACAACGCGAGGTGCTCGCACGCCTTGCCCGCCTCAATGTCGAGGAATTATACATTGTAGAGACCCTCGCAAATCGGTCGAAAGCTGCAGCCACCGTGGTGATTGGCGATATCGAAGTGTTTGTGCCGTTGGCTGGACTCATCGATTTGGATGCCGAGCGCCAACGCCTCACCAAAGAACTTACCGCAGCTCAAACCGATGCCGAACGCCGGCGCACCCGTCTTGCCGACGAGACCTTTGTGGGCAAGGCTCCTGTGGCAATTGTTCAACGTGAACGCGATTCTTTAGCCGCTGTCGATGCCCAGATCGCCCGGCTTCAACAACGATTAGTTGATTATAGTAATTAATCCACTTTTGTGGTTTTAATTACTGTTTTTAACATTATTTATTGATTTTTCTTGCTACGGAGTATACGTATGCATCCACAACGAGTATTTATCACTGGCGGCGCAGGTTTTCTTGGTATCAATCTGACACGCTATTTGTTAAGCCGCGGGCACCAGGTCGTATGCTACGATATTGCCTCATTTGATTACCCTGAACGCGCGCAGATTCACGAAGTCCACGGTGATATTCGTGATGGAGATGCGTTATATGCGGCAATGGAAGGGTGTGACTTGGTAGTACATACTGCTGCCGCCTTGCCACTCTATTCACCGACAGACATCATGACCACCGATCTTGATGGCACACGCAATGTATTAACTGCGGCCCATCGCTGCGGTATTACACGGGTTATCCACATATCATCCACAGCGGTGTATGGCATCCCTGATCATCACCCATTATTTGAAAACGACACATTAGTTGGCGTAGGACCGTACGGCGAGGCCAAAGTCCAAGCCGAACAAATTTGTGTGCAATTTCGGAGCCAAGGACTGGTTGTACCAATTCTACGCCCCAAGTCATTTGTTGGTCCCGAGCGCTTAGGTGTGTTTGCACTCCTATATGACTGGGCCAAAGATGGTCATGGCTTCCCAATGATTGGCAGTGGCAACAATCATTATCAATTCCTCGATGTCGAAGATTTGTGTCAAGCGATTTATCTCTGTGCAACCCTCGATGATGCCATTGTCAACGACACCTTTAATGTGGGTGCGAAAATATTCACCACCATGAAGGAAGACTACCAAGCGGTCCTCGATGTGGCTGGATTTGGCAAAAAAATCGTCCCGTTACCGGCAGCACCGGTCATTTGGACCTTACGCTTTCTCGAGCTCCTCAAGTTATCCCCACTGTATAAATGGGTATACGAGACAGCAGTAACAGATTCGTTTGTCTCGATTGAAAAAGCGGAACAGCGCCTCGGGTATAAGCCACAATATTCTAATAAGGATGCGCTGATTCGTAATTACCATTGGTATGTAGCAAATCTCGCAAACTTCGCGCATAGTAGTGGTGTATCACATCGAGTACCTTGGAAGCAAGGAATATTGGGGATTGCCAAACGATTCTTCTAATTATTGATCAGCATTGCAAACGATACACATGGGTATATGCCCAGTGTATCGTTTTTGTTATGTGATAGAGCATTGCACATGAGCAAAAAACCTTCTCCGTGGATTATAATCCTCTGTTTACTCTGCGGAATAACAATATCGCTGTTACTCGCATTCGTTGCCGTACAAATTGCACGGACGCCGTCACCTAACGGTACCGTCGATCCGATGCGGCTCAATCAAAGTGAATTTCGTCAACTAGGATTAATCCCAACCTCACCGCATCATTATATTTTGCGGATCGTTGCCAAAGAGTGGTTTTTTGATTTTGGCCAAACCCGTGATGCACCTGCAATCATCACTATACCGCAGCACAGTACCGTCACACTAATTACGACGAGTATGGATGTCTTACATTCGCTCAAAATCACCGGCCAGCCAAGCATAACCATTATTCCCGGCAAAATCCAACAACAAATCATTGTATTTGATACTCCGCAAATCTACACCATTCAATGTGGTGCCTATTGCGGACCAAAACACAATCAAATGCAACTGACGCTAGTTATCACCCCAGCCCAAGAATAAATTACGGCCCGCACGTTGTTATATGTGAGGGGCCGTAATTTATGACTGTGGTGTGCAGTTTATTCCACAATAAACACATCGAGTGTCCGTGGGCCATGAACTCCTTCTACCCGATTCAATTCAATATCAGAAGTCGCCGATGGTCCAGAAATAAAAGTGTATGGTTGCATGGGACTTTGTCTCGTTGTCGCAAGCTGTGCAAATGCCTCAGGTACAACCCCCACGATATCCTGGGCACGGATTATACACAGATGATAATCAGGCAACAACGAAATCATGCGCCGTCCTTGAAACGCCCCCCCATCCAACACTATCGTCCCTGTTTGTGCAATACCCAGCGCAGCTCCACTTAGGACACCATCCATGCCAGCAATGACGGTACGGTCGAGTTGACTATCACGTACAAAATCAAACCCTTTCGGCAACCAACTGTCTGGAAGATCGCTGGGTATAACCATCCGTTTTTTACCACGGATCATGAGTCGCTCAGCAACCGCCTGTGCAATACCCACCGAGGTACAATGTCCCACCCACGCTTTATACTCCGCGACGCGGTGCGCAAACAACTCAATCCGAGCCGCTACATTGCCATCGTCATAGGCGCTATATGGCACACTGGTATGTGCTTCATGGAAATCACCACGAGAGCCCGTCATAATCGCAGTACGGATTTTTGCTAACATCGCATTTCGACTTGAATTACTCATCTCGTTGCCTTTCGCGCCACCAATCTCGGAACGATTGTGGAGGGATTGCCGGAAAATCACGCATCGCAGTCCACTTACCTAATGGGCCGGGGCCATGTTCGATGTATCCCTCATACACAAAAGGCCATTGTGCTAATTGCCCAGCTTGTTGAGCAAGTTCATAGGTACTCCGGTGAGCGAATGTTGTAGCCATGGCCTTCATTCCGATATTCTCACCATCAAACCAACTCTTCAGTTGCGTTTGTTTTTCTGCGACTACCTTCCCCCGAAGGTGTACTAATACTTCGGGAATATTGATACGTACAGGGCAAACATCATAACAGGCACCACACAACGACGATGCATATGGCAATGAATCAGCATATGCCGTCCCAACCAATTGCGGCGTCAAAATAGCACCGATGGGACCTGGGTAGACTGACCCATAGGCATGACCACCCGTACGCTCATACACTGGACAGACATTGATACAGGCACTACAGCGAATGCAATGCAATGTTTGCCGGCCGACAGAATCAGCAAGTACATCACTACGTCCATTATCGAGCAACACCAAATGGAATTCTTGGGGGCCATCATCGGCATGTACACCCGTCCAAATACTTGTATATGGATTCATGCGTTCACCGGTAGACGAGCGTGGTAATAGTTGCATAAAGACACCAAGGTCTTGCCAGCGCGGCAGGATTTTTTCAATTCCCATCACGCTAATCAATACGTCTGGCATCGTTAAACACATGCGTCCATTCCCTTCGGATTCCACTACACACACACTCCCTGTTTCTGCGATTGCAAAATTGGCACCACTCGTAGCCACACGCACAGACATGAATTTTTCACGCAAAAACTGGCGCGCTGCAGCAGCCAATTCTTTTGGTTCATCTGTTAAATCAGGAAGATTCATTGATTTCTGAAACAAGGCTCGTATTTCAGATCGGTTTTTATGGATTGCCGGTACCAGGATGTGAGACGATTTTTCATGAGCCAATTGAATAATTAATTCCGCCAAATCTGTTTCGATTGCCGTAATCCCCGCTAATTCAAGTGCCTCATTCAAACGAATTTCATCAGTAGTCAACGACTTCACTTTGATGATTTCTTTTGACCCCGTGGCCTGTATCAAGTGCGTTACTATTTCGTTTGCTTCATGGGCATCCTTGGCCCAATGAACATGACCGCCCGCACGCGTTATTGCGTCTTCTAATTGCACTAAGTACGTATCAAGGTGCTGCATGACATCATCTTTGATGTGTTGTCCTGCCACACGCAATGATTCCCAGTCTGAAAGCTCATCAACCACCGCAGCCCGTTTGCCACGAATAGTTTGGGTAGCCTTACCCATATTCCGCCGCAATTGCGTATTTTGCAATGCAGACTTCGCACCAACTTCAAACCGTGGAGCCAATTCAATGATGACTGATTCTGGTTTTTTCATTATCTACTCCTGCACCGCAAGAATTTCAGCAAGGTGTGCGATACGGACACCACTGCGTTGTCGATGTAGTGCACCACCAATATGCATTAGGCACGAATTATCAGCAGCAACACATACCTCTGCCCGCGTGTCTAAAATGTGGCGAATCTTGTCGCCTAACATCGCCATTGATGTATCTGCGTTTTTTACTGCAAATGTCCCACCAAACCCACAACATTCATTTGATTGGTTCAATGGCACATAATCAATCCCACGTACCGCCCGCAATAATTGCTCTGGTGCATCACCGACTTTGATCCCTCGTAAAGAATGACATGTCGGATGATATGTCACCCTGTGCGGGTAATATGCACCAACATCCTGTATACCCAGTCGGTTTACGATAAACTCCGAAAACTCATATACTCGATCTGCTAACAAGGCTACTTCATTCGCAAGCTTGGCATCCTGGTGTACCTCAGCCGCAAAACGATACATATCCCGTACCATACCAACACATGATGCAGACGGAGATACAATTACTTCATATTGCGAAAATATCTCCACAAACCGCCGAATCAATGGCATCGCTTCAGACTGATACCCTGTATTGAAGTGCATTTGACCACAACAGGTTTGCTCTTCTGGAAATATCACCTGATGGCCTAATCGTTCTACGATCGACACAACCGACTTCCCTGTATCGGGAAATAATGTGTCATTAAAACACGTAATAAAGAGCGCAACCTGCATGTCACCCTCGCATAAACAAATTCTTCCATCATTCTACACGAATCACCATAAGTTGCACACATCTCTATTGTTTCACGTGAAACAATTTACAAAATAACAACTACTTAGCAACAGTCTATGCAGATCACACACTATGCCTCGTGACATCCATTATTTCCCAAAGCCACTACCATCAATAAGTTCTCCAACGTAGTAGGTCCCTTTTTATTGGCGGATTGTAATATGAAGTGCGACAGCTAAAACGGAAATGAATCCCCACTGACAACACGTGTAAAATGAAGTTACCAGACAACACTTACACAGGAGTCATCAATGGGGTACCATCATTTTAGCATAGCGGAACGCGGTCAACTCGACGCATTGTACCGACTTAATTGGACAACACGTCAGATTGCCGTCCATT
>CANFUF010000130.1 GCA_947450095.1 Roseiflexaceae bacterium | reverse complement strand
CGATGGAAGTATTGCGTACTGCCGTGTCGGCGTTGTCCCCGTACGATCCCGAAGATCTCGATAATTCACTCGAAGCCAACGTGCACAAATCATTGCGCTTGACGGCGTCAATGCCCACGGTGATGGCTGCCTGGGAGCGCATCCGCAACAATCAGTGGCCGATTTTGCCCCGCCACGACTTGAGCCACGCTGCCAACTTTTTGTATATGATGACCGGCAAAGAGCCCGACCCCACCGCTGCCAAAATCCTCGACACCTGTTTGATTTTGCATGCCGACCATGGCCTCAATGCCTCGACCTTTGCGGCGCGCGTGACCGCATCGACGTTGTCAGACCTGCACTCAGCAATTGTGTCGGCCATTGGCACACTGAAGGGTCCATTGCATGGTGGCGCCAACGAGCAAGTAATGCGTTTGTTGCTCGAAATCGGTACCCCCGACCGTGCCGACCAAATCGTCCGTGGCATGCTCAACTCCAAGAAAAAAATCATGGGCTTCGGGCATCGCGTCTACAAGGCCGACGATCCGCGGGCGGCTTGGTTACAACGGTTGTCACAAGAGTTGTCTGAGACCGTCGGCCCCAAAAAATGGTACGAAATCTCGGAACGGATTCGCCACATGGTGCAAGAATCCAAAGCCTTGCCCGTCAACGTCGACTTTTATTCGGCATCGGTATACTATGCGTTGGGCATTCCCATCGACATGTTCACCCCGATTTTTGCAATTAGTCGGGTAGCTGGTTGGTCGGCACATGTCTATGAGCAATACAGCGACAACCGGATTATTCGCCCCGAATCAGAATACATCGGGCCAAACGACGTCCCCTATGTGCCAGTCGACCAACGAGGTTAATTGATGAATGCACCGGATTTGGCGCAACGTGTGCGTGAATTCATGGCTCAAGCGTTGATTCCGGTGAAACGTATTACCCCTCCCCAGAAACGCACTGCCCTTGTGGGTAGTGCATTTCTGGGGAGCGCGTTTGTGGCGGCCATGTTGTTTTGGTTACCCCTCGGTTTTAGCCAGCAGGCCATGTCACTCGGCGATGCCTGGTTCCTCGCGGTATCAGCACTAACGGCTAGTGGGGCGTCTCTGCAACCAATTGCGACGACCTTGACCCCGGCGGGGATGTGGCTGGTGGTGGTATTGCTCCACGGCGGTGGTGCAGGGTTTATGAGTATCACGATTGGTGTATTGCAACGCCTCGGCGTGCCGATTTTTGCCCACACCAAAATCCGTGGCTGGCGTTTGTTTGCGGCGGTTTTGCTCATCGAAGCATGGGCGGGTGCGCTCCTCGGCTGGCATTGGCGGGGGTTGTATAATTCGTTGCCTCAAGCCTTTTTTGCTGGCCTATTTCACGCCACCAGCGCCTTTGCCAATGCGGGATTTGATTGGATGACCGCTAAGTCACCGTTATTGCCAATGCTCAATGATTTACCCAGTTTGGCGATTATCGGCACCACGGTGATGATTGGTTCGCTCGGGTTGCCGGTGATTGTCGATGTAATAAGCCAACGGCGCAAACTTGCCCAAACGACGATTAGCCTCAGTGTGATGGGGTTGTTGTTGGCTGGTGGCATGGTGAGTCTGTTGATAAGCCCCGAGTGGCAATCGGCCCATGCCCAGTATTCGTGGGGACAACAACTCTTGTATGCGGGATTTGATGCGTTGGCGTGGCGCACGGCGGGTATTTTCCAACATGATGATGTGATGCAATTACCCGTGTTGGCCCGCATCGGTCTGCTGGTTGCAATGTTTGTGGGGTGTGCGCCAGGCTCGATGGGTGGTGGTGTGACGCCGACGACGGTGGTGGTGATGGTGCTGGCTGGTTGGAACCTGATACGGCAACGCCGTGGGGTACAACTCTTTGGGCAGATACTGCCGCAGCCGTTTGTACGGCGAGCTGCTATTATTTTGGTGAGTGGGGTGGTGGTGGTCTGTTTGTCGGCATTGTTGATTGCCGTTATCGACCAGATTGCGCTTGATCGAGCGGTGGTGCTAGCGACTGCCGCCTTTGCCACCAGTAGTGTGAGCGATACAGCGACGACACCGCTCAGTGGAGCGGTCACAACGATTTTGAGCGTTGGGATGTTGTGGGGACGGGTAGGGGTGTTTTTGATTGTGTCGGCGTTTTATGGCGAAAAACTGCCTAAAAATAGCGAAAAACAAACGGTGTGGTTGGGGTAACGTGATTGCATATCGTTTGATGCGTCTAGTATGACAAAAATTGGAATTATTTCGTATATGATGGCACGTGGTTTATTGAATAGTTAAGGTGGTGCGTATGCCGCGCCACACATTGACGCAGCATACGCGTGTAATGTTGCCGTTTATTCTATGTCTGTTTCGTACTCGATCGACCAGTGATCGGTTCGTTCACTATAGGTAATTGATAAGTAGGCACCGGCAGTTTCACACCATGAATCGTCCCACCAGCGTGATTCCCATGATTTCCATGTAGAAGGGGAGCACCATCCAATGCCGCCAGCGATCCATGCATTACCATTGTAAATGGTGCCGTCATTGGTAGTATATGCAATACTCAATGAAACTTGGCCGCGTGCACTTACTAAACAGACAGCTTCTGCGTAGGCCCCAGCACTGAGGTAGCCACCCCAAGCTTCATTGCCTGCGATGGTGGCGTTTTTGAGATACCAACCGCGGATTTCGCCCACAATGGTCACGTTCAGCAGACAGCCAATATCATACCAAGGGATTTCGGCAGATGCGCTGAGATAGACTCCAGTCCAAAAATTACCAGTTCCTCTATCGCTACCTAATTTACTGAGTAGTCCACTGTATTGTGCTTGTAGTACTGGCGAATTAGTGCGGAATGTCCCAACCAGAAATTGAACGCCTACGGTATATCCTTTGAACGTACCACTTCCGGTCACGCCAATATAGGCAATCGTGGTTCCTGTGTATTCACCAATCCCAAACACTGCGCCAATCTCATTAAATGATACGGCGGCAATATCAATGCGATGGATGGTAAATCCCCCTTCGATGCGACGACTTCCTGCCGCAGTACCAATGACGAGTTGTATGTCAATGCTGGTGTCCTTCGAAATAATATCGGATTGAATATTTGTTGCGATGATGACAATTTCGCCGTCGTTGTTAAGACTAAGTGATACACGGTCTGCATGGAAGAGTGCCCCATCACTCGAACAGGATGAGCCTGTTGAGCGTTTGACATCGATATAACTACTAAAATTGAGCAATGTGAGGCTTACATTTGAACCGACAATCGAGATGTTGGCTGATCCTTGGCCATTACTCAATGTGGCACAGGTCTTTTGCAAGACAGTTCCTTGTTTGAGAGGAGTGACGCCACTGTAGAGCTCATTGGCCTTGGCTGCTTTTAATTTTGGCTCCAGTAAAAACGACGTATTGAGATAATCGTTGCCCGCATCGCGGTTGGGCGTCTGCGATGTCCGCAGAATTTCCCACGAAATTTTGCCATTGCCAGGGTCATAGCCTTCCCAAATATCTTGGGCGAGATCGACCGCATCGTTGCTATTGTTTATGCCATCATAATCTTGGCGATAAAACGTTTTGTACCATTTCTTGACATCATCTTTGACGTCATTCCAGCTTCCAAATGCCTTGAAACCGGTGTTGTTGCTATTAGGACGGTGACTTGCGAGGGCGCGGAAGGCAGCTTGACTCGCAGAGAACCCAAAAAATATGCCAATATCGGTGTTGAAAACACCACTAATAAGTCGGCCATTGATAATAATTGAAATGTCAGACTTAAATAATTCGGCTGGGCCAGGCAAAATCGACTGATTGACAAGCATGCCGGTGAGCACGCCTCCTGATTTGTTGGCAATAAACACTAGTGGAATCGGTAGGTCAATCATGTTGCTACCGACATCCCAAACCCATTGCACGATGATGGGGTTCCAGAGTGTATCACCTTGGGTGGTATCGTCACCGGCAGTAGCGATAGTGCCATCACCGGTCGGCGCATCTGGGTCACTTCCGCCAGCGCGTGTCGATGCAATACTTGTTGGAGCGCCGCTCGCATCCAAACACCCATTGCGTGTGTCGGTTGGTTTGGTGGGGTCTGAGGGCGACGGGGTAAACATCGTATTTTGGCACTTGGTTGGTTCACCAAAATAGGCAAATGAATTATTGCCATCGAGGATTTGGATACCACATGCGATGGCATTCGGTCCGTTGTTTACCACACAATCGTGCATCGATTGTGCAGTGAAATTTTTGTTGGTATCGAGTATTTTACTTGGTAAACCGTTGACTTTCGTAATCCCCAACGTCGATGGATATGATGTTTTATCCATAAACTTGTCATAATACCGATTCAATTTAATGTCATTGGGGGTAAATGGCAGGCCACTGACATAGACTTCACTCGGCGCTGACAATGTAATCGTGCCATAGTCGCCATTGGGCATCCATTCGCTGACGCCAGGCACGTTTGCTGCAGTAGATGCTGCCGAACGGGCAGCCAAGGGTTGCATATCGCCCCCAATCTGGAAAATCATCTTGGGTAGGGCGTTTTTTGCTGCGGTTGTTTGCGTGGGTGTATACGATGCAACGCCAGGATAATTGGTTTTGAGATACAAATTCACGTAGCGGGTCAAGGTTTTGCCGGTCGCATAGCCCCACGTCTTAGCAGTTTGGGTGAAATTCCAGTATTTGTGGGTAAGAGATGCGCCACCAACCGTCCCTATCGTCCCACCGAGGGGTACGCCATCGGCCGAAAACGTTTTGATGTTGAGAGGTACGGTCACATCGCTGGGGTAGGGTAAGACTAATTGGCTCCGAATATCACTGGGGTCGACGATAAGGTTATCAACAAAAATCGCACTGAACTTGGTGAGTGTTTCGTTGTAACCGGTCAGATTGTTTTTGGCAGTAGCACCAAGATTTTCAAAAATTAGGTGTTCGCTATAGCCGCCGACTCGTAGATAGGCATCCATGCGTGTATCAAATACTCCGCTGCCATAGCTGGCATAGTTGATGCTGTTCTTGCCATTGAAATTGAGCCCAGGGTCGAGGTCTGATTGGTCGGCTAAGCCGCGATTGATTTGTTCCCATGCCGATTGGACGGGTTTGGGCAGGTTACTGCCGAAACTGCTCATCCCAAGGGGCATGGCCGGGGCGGCATAGAACGCCATGCGAAGTGTGGTTAGATTGGGAGTGAAGTTAAATCCGGGGAATCGGATGGTATCGGTGGTGGTTACTGGTGTAGTAATAATGCCATTACTGCCAATAGACAGCGTATTTGAGACAGGAGTCATATTGACGGTTTGAATGTCGGTAAATGGCGCGATAAATTTCAAGCCCTTTTCGATGGGTAAAAAATTAGCCTTGACTAACAGTGCTTTCCCACTTGCGGTTTTGGCATATGTGGTATCACTATCTTTGCCATAGTAGTTGAGTTTTACACTGGCATTCTTGAGGCTTCCATCAAAAATCAGGCTGTCAATGACTTTTATGGTGGCTCCACCAGTTGCTTTTATTTGAAAACTCGCAGGATAAGCAGTGACATAGCTAATTTGATTAGAGTAATCGAGTTTAGTGGTGATACCGGTTTTGTTGATGGCAAACGTACCGCTGGTATAACGATAATCACGGGTGGTATTCCATGCCCCTGCGAATCCAGCGTTGTTGTCAGGTATGACCGTGAGTCCGACGGGTGCGCTGTAGGTGAATCGACTGGTTGCTTCAATCGTATCAAAGGTCAACGCACTGGCATCACTCGGTAGCGTGGCAACACCACCTGTTCGGTAAAACCAGGGAGAAAATTCGTCGATGACTACGACATTGGTAGCACCAGAAACAACGGCTGATGTGTATGTGGTATTACTCGTGACTGCGCCATAAAACGTACTTGCGGTAAATCGGCCATCAAAATTGTTTGTATACATCACGACATTTTGGGCGCGTTTATAGGAATACACTGGATCTGTTGTATCTACCCCAATGCGAATGTGTGTAGGTAGTGTCACCGTCATGGCGGTAGTGCTTGCGATGCTCCCGACAGAACTAATTTGGAAGTTAATGTCGCGTAGTTTGACTTGTAAACCATTAGTCAGTGTTGATGATATTTGTGATATAGCAGCGTTGGGGAATTTGGCACTGATTTTGGTAGAGGCAAAGGTCGGTCCAACTAAATCACTACTACTTGGGGTAAGGTTGGCATTGTAAATAACTAAGTTGCTTTGAACCGTACGGTTATTAGCTTTGAGGGTACCACTCATATATAGATTGGTATTAACTGTGGTGGCCCCAATGGTACAGGTTGATTTGGGGGTTGCGCCGATAATGTTTTCGACGGTATACGTCCAACCATTCCCCAAACTGATTACATTATTGAGTGTATTGTTTTTGGTAAATAACGCTGGTGGAAGTGTCGCGCTATTCCCGATCGTGACTGGGATTGCAGTGGTTGTTGTCCCACCTCCGCAGGTGGCTGGGTATGCTTGTGTCCAACTACTGGTATTGGTTTTGATACCTAATTCCACAAAATTAGGCATATCGGTATATGGAAATGGATTGAGTTTTACCGATGTAAAGTATCCAATGACTTCATAACTCGTACCACTATGCGCGATAGCCATGTATTCATAGGTTCGTTTCGGGTCCATCACGGTGGTGTCATTGATATACCAGTTGCTGCCTGATTTGGTCCAACTTGTCACGGGAGTCACTTGAATCCACGGAATATTTGTCGCAAGTAATCCACTTGTGGAGGGATCGATGCGCCGGAAAACTGCGACTGCCGGTGGTGTTTCGGTGCCGACATATGTCTTGGCATCGAGATAGACACACACCTTACGTGGGGGAGAATTGACGGGTGTTTCACGACAAAAATCAGTATTTGCTCCTGCCCAAGTCACATTGATTGTGCCAAGGTTTGCCATGTTGCGGGGTGCATCCAAAAACAGATCACCAGGAGTGGTAGTTATGTCTAAGTTGAGGAAATTATTGACATTCCGTACCCAAACCGTATTGAGCGTAGATGAAATATCTGTGGTTTCGGTAAGGGCACTCGAAAAAGCCCCAACACGTAATGACTCTCCCGCATAAATTGGGAAATTAAAAGTACTATTCGCACCTGGGACTGTTGCTGTCACGATGGTGCTGGTACGTATAGGATCTGGACCCGCAATAACCACAGATCGTGAATAGACATCGGTGGTACCACCAAAGTCAATGACTGCATTTGCAGGTGCATTTTGGTCGGTTTTGGACACATTAATAGTAAAACGGGGCGGCAACAAGTCATTGGGGCTGGGCCCACGAATACAGATTTCGAGTGGTTGGCTAATATTCCCATTGGCATCCACATATTCGATTTTGTAGCTAATCCGACTGTTGGTTTGGGGTGGGATGTAGGTATCCCGCAAATTGATGCCTCGTGGCAATCCTCCGTTGGTATTGGTGCGGAAACGTTTGACTAACCGCCAATCACCGAGTGCTGTGACTTTCCGCCAGAGCAATACTTGTGTGACTCCAGCAGGGACTGCCATGCGTGACGGCAATACTTGAGCACAAGCGTTTTTACCGACATCGAGCACCGGTTTGGCGGGCGGAGTCCGATTAAATATTGCTCCTTTGACGGGGTTGCTCGGTGCTGACCAGTTGCCGGCATTATCACGCACTTGGACGCGATACCATTGTGTTTGACCAAGTATTGACAGACTGGGGGTGTCGTAGGTTGTGTAGGTTACTACAGAAGTGTTGCCAATGAGATTGGTGCTGACGATTGGTATACCTACGTCAATCCATGTTGCTAATGCTTGCCCGGTAGTGATGGCACGGGTCACATAAAACTTTGGTGGGTCGCCAAATCCACTGGTATTAGTATCACCTTTGTATGTCCACTGTAATTTGATTTTGGCCGACCCACAGTAGGCTGGGTCGGTCAGGCATTTGGTGGGATTAGGATAAATTTCTTTGGCGGTGAGGGTGCTTACTTGGGTTGGAGGTATGAGATCTCGTTTAAATGCGTCGACGGTTGCAGAACATGTACCCTCGGTGCCTGCCAAATCTACTGGACAGACTTTGTATTTCCATGATATGTATGGATTTGCGACAATATTAAATTTATCTACAAAATTGTAGGGGTCATCGCTATATGGTTTGGAACTCACTGTTCCCGAAATAATACCGGTGTTGGTGATGGGCTGTGAACTACTAAAGGTCACTGGGTCGTTATTGAGTTTTGTCCATGATATTAAACATAATATTGCACATGTGGTAGGGCGACGATAGACGTTATACCCTTTGACAATACGATTTGACGGGGTTAATCCACTGCTCTCTTCTGACCATTTCAAAAAAACTTTTTGGTCATTATAATATTCACCTTGCATGATGGTAGGGTCATAGCGCTCGACAACGAAGGCGCTCCGGGTGGCGTTTATTTTTCCTACCTCCTTTGTTGTGTCTGTTGCTGGTGGGTCATACACATTGGCTTCAGCCAAATTGGTGGGTGTAGGGAGATTGATAGCCGGCGTATCTGGTTTCACTGAATCGACATAGTATGGGTCATCCGCAATATCAGCTTCACCGCTGGCAACAGTATATTTTTTGACGCGATAGCGAAACGTCGCAGTTAATTCATCAGAACTAATTACATCGGTATAGCCAAACCCCAGCACATTAGCGACATCGGGGAAGCGTTGGATGACCATGCGGGTGAGGGTGGCGTTGCGTCTTTCGGTCGGATTTGTGGGCTTCCAATTTGTACTACTGTTGGTAAGTATGGTGAAAATAGCACTCAAATCATTGTTGTTAAATATTTTGGTGAGGGTGTCTTTGCTTGTTTGTGACACGTTTGCGGTAAATGAACTATAGTTGGCAGCTTGAACCGTTGCAATTAATATATCGGGATTATTATTGGCGACGGTGATGTTTTTGCGGTAAATCTTGAATGTGCCTGCAGTCGCTGCAGTGTTGCTCCAGTTCAGTACTACTTTGCGCAGTGTGCCGACTGTCGATTGCCCATAGGTGACATAGTTTTCGGCACATTTTGCCGGTAGTAATATACATGGGTTGATTGGGGGGGACACAATAATTGGTACTGCACCGGTATTTATGGTGAGTGGTGCTGCGGCAGTGTTGGCGGGAGACGCAGGGGTTGGTGGTGGTTTGGGCGATGCCTGATCAGTGGTTGCGTGCACTGTTTGCGGCATGATTGAGAGTGCAATGCCGATAATTACGAGTAAATGTACATAAAATCGGATAATGATATGAAATCGCGATGATTGTGACATGGTTACCCCCGCTATTAATGTCAATATATTAATGTCAATAAAGATGTAAAGAATATAGCAAAATTTAATTTTGATGTCAATACATGAGTGTAATGTGACTTTAACGGAGTTATATAATCTCAATACGTTGGAGTAGTTGTTTGGTGTGAAAACAAAGAATAGGAATGTTTCTCGCGTACTGCCAAAACCATGTATCGGTGGCTGTATCGCATGCGGCTTTATCCAGTGAGTGTCTCGGTGCTTCGCCACAAAGGCAAACGGCGGCAACCACCAGATCGACGGGGACAATTTGTGGCTGGGACGCCCATTCACCAACGCCCAAAGGAGGTTTACACGAGGATGACATTTGGGCATTGGGAAGCCGATACCATGGTGTCATCACGCGGCAAAAGTCGTGCCTGTGTCGCAACGTTTATCGAACGGAAGACCCGTTGGTACACCGCGATTGCGATGCCGGATCGTTCGGCTGCCTCGATGAATCGTGCGATTGCGACAT
>CANFUF010000129.1 GCA_947450095.1 Roseiflexaceae bacterium | reverse complement strand
CCCCTCAAGCAATCCAAAACGGCCATCGTGAATGTCGACGACCCCCACCACAAATCCTTCCTCGCTGCCGCCCCCTTACGGGCCACGCGCCTGACCTATGGCGTGCATGCGCCAGCCGATGTGCGGGCGCGCAACGTGGTGAGTAGTGCGGCAGGATTGTTTTTTGACCTCGAATCACACTGGGGTAATCGCGCCGTTCACCTCAAATTAACCGGTGATTTCAATGTCTGGAATTCCTTAGCTGCCCTGACCGTGGCCCTCACCGAAGGGGTGCCGCTCGACGATGCCCTCATCGCCATCGCCGCCATCGACGGCGTGCGTGGCCGCATGCAACGCATCGATGCGGGCCAGCCATTTGCGGTGCTGGTTGATTATGCCCATACACCGGCTGCTTTTGAAAAAGTGATGAGCATCGTGCGTCCGATTACCCATGGCCGCTTGATTGTGGTGTTTGGTTCGGCGGGTGAACGTGACCGCGAAAAACGCCCGCAGCAAGGAGTAATCGCTGCCCAGTACTGTGACGTGGTGTTTGTCAGCGACGAAGACCCGCGTGGCGAAGATCGCATGGCCATCATCGCAGAAATCGCCGTAGGCGCTCGCCAACAAGGGCGCCGCGACGGCGTCGATTTGTTCCTCATCCCCGATCGTGCTGAAGCAATCCGGGCGGCGCTAGCAATGGCCGACGGCAACGATATGGTGTTGTTGCTGGGCAAGGGTCACGAAGGCAGCATCATCCACGCCAACGGCTCCATCCCGTGGGATGAAGCCGCTGTGGCACGCACGATATTGGCTGAATTAGGGTACGCCGGTTAGCGCGCTGATTTGACGTCGCTGATGGCGGCGTCGAGTTTTTGTACCAGCTCGTCGACGTGATGGCGCTCGAGAATCAGCGGTGGTACCAGCCGGATGACGTCGTCACCGGCGGTGGCCACCAGCAGGTGATGGGTGTGGCCTGCTTCGCGCACGTCGTTGACGGGCAAGCTCATGCGGATGCCCCGCATCAAGCCTTTGCCCCGCAACTCGGTGATTTCGCTGTGGCGGCTCATCAATTCTTGCAGTGATTCATCGAGGTAATCGCTGGTGTCCTGGACGTGTTGCAAGAATTCTGGGGTGTTGATTTTGTTGAAAACAACTTGGGCAACCGCGGTGACAAAGGGGCCACCGGCAAAGGTCGATCCGTGGTCGCCGGCATGAATCGTGTCGGCGACTTTTTGGCGCATCAAAATCGCCCCGATGGGCAAGCCGCCGCCCAGAGGTTTGGCGATGGTCATGATGTCGGGGGCGGCTTCGGCAGGGTGCGCCCAAATCGTACCGGTGCGACCAATGCCACATTGGATTTCGTCATAAATCAACAGCGCGTCAAATTTGTCACACAAGGCCCGGATTTTTTGCAGATAGGCCAGAGTTGCCACCCGCAAGCCACCTTCACCTTGGATCGGTTCAATCACCACAGCGCAGACGTCAGCGGTAATCAACGATTCGAGTTGGTCGATGTCGTTGTAATCGCCAAAGCGCACATCGGGCATGACCGGCGCAAACGGCGCCCGGTATTTTTCGCGGGCGGTGACGGCTACTGCACCCATGGTGCGGCCATGGAACGATCCGTCGAAGGCTACTACCGTGGTTTTGCCGTCACCATGACGATCGCGGGCATAGCGGCGCGAAAACTTAATCGCACCCTCGATGGCTTCGGCGCCACTATTACTAAAAAACACCCGATCAATCCAAGGCGCACTCTCGACCAACGTTTTGGCCAGCACGGCGCCGGACATGTTGTGGTAGAGATTCGACAAATGCAACAACCCACCAGCATGCTGGCTAATCGCGGCGGTGACGTCGGGGTCGCCATAGCCCAAGGCGTTGACGGCGATGCCGGCCACGCAGTCGAGGTATTGTTGGCCGGTGGTGTCATAGAGGTAACAGCCGTCACCCCGCTCGATGACGAAGCTGGCCCGACCATAAGTCTGCAAAATGTATTGATTATCGAGGGCGACAATGTCGGGTGTCATGGGGACTCCTTATACAGTACAAATCGGTGATTACTAGGCGTTGATTTCGAGACGAGCCAGTTGTTCGAGCGCCTTGACGAGGGCATGGTTGCCTTCGTGTCCCAGCCCTGCTTGTTGCAAGGTACGATAGAGTTGAAAGATCAGGGCGGTGCCTGGTAGGGGCACACCCACATCGTCGGCTGCCGCCAACACCAGGCGCAGGTCTTTTTGTTGCAGGTCGATGGTAAAGCCCGGGCGCCAGTCGCGGTTGAGGATCTGCGGACCACGGTTGGACAACATCCAGCTCCCGGCAGCACCGCCACTCACCGCGGCCAAGGCTTTGGTGACATCGACGCCGCCTGCTTGGGCAAACAACAGCGCTTCGCTCATCGCCAAGGCATTACCCACCACGAGAATTTGGTTGACCAATTTAACCGTTTGGCCGGCACCTTGAGCACCGACGAGGACGATGTTTTTGCCCATGGCTTGGAATACCGGCAAGGCCCGATTGAAGTCGGCTTCGTCTCCTCCCACCATGATACTGAGCGTCCCTTTGGCGGCACCTTCGCTACCACCACTGACGGGGGCATCGAGCATGCTGGCACCTTTGGCGCGTACTTGACTGGCCAATTCGACGGTGGTTTGTGGGCTGATGGTGCTCATGTCAATGACTAAGGCCCCTGCGCGCAATCCTTGGAGCACGCCATCGACACCGGCAATCACGGCAACCACATCGGGGGTATCGCTGACGCAGATGATGATGATGTCGCTATGGGCGGCCACGTCGGCAGGGCTGGTGCGGGGGGTGGCGCCGGCGCTGGCCAGCTCGTCCATGCGGCTGGCGGTACGATTCCACACGTTGAGGGTATAGCCCGCTTTGAGCAGGTTGTGGGCCATGCCACGTCCCATGATGCCCAGCCCAATATATCCGACTGTTGGTTGTGTCATTGTCTGTTCCTCAATATCTGATTGTGTGAGCAAATTATACTATAGGTCAGTGGTCTATATATGCAATCAGCGTGGTATGATAGAGCCATCCAATTTTTTGTACAAAGGAGTCTGCATCATGGCTAAAACTGCGTTGTTTGTGTGGGGCGGCTGGGATGGTCACGAACCAAAGCAATGTGTCGATATTTTTGCGCCATACTTGCTCAGCCAAGGCTACGAAGTGACGATTTCGGATACGCTTGATGCTTATCTTGATGCCGAGAAAATGGCTTCCTATAGCGTCATCAATCAAGTGGTGACGATGAGCACCATCACCCGTGAACAAGAAAAAGGCTTACTCGACGCCGTTGCAAGTGGCGTCGGCTTTGCCGGCTGGCATGGCGGTATGGCCGATGCCTTCCGCAACAACACCGAATACCAATTCATGGTCGGTGGCCAGTGGGTTGCCCACCCCGGCAATATCATCGATTACACCGTCAATATCACTAATCACAACGACCCGATTACTGCTGGATTGAGTGACTTCAAAATGCATTCTGAACAATACTATATGCACACCGACCCAGGCAATCAGGTATTGGCCACCACCACCTTTAGTGATGAATACTGTGATTGGATCAAGGGCACTGTCATGCCCGTGGTCTGGAAGCGGCGCTGGGGCAAGGGGCGGGTGTCGTACACCTCACTCGGCCACGTCGCCAAAGATTTCGATGTGATTGAAGCCCGCACCATCGTCGAACGCGGGATGTTGTGGGCATCACGTGCTGAGGGCTGGGCATGGTAATCCCCAGCCAGATGCGGGCAGTGGTCTACGATGCACCGGCCAATAGTGCCGGTGCATTGCGGATCGACACCGTGGCTACGCCGACGCCCCGCACTGATGAAGTGCTGGTGCGGGTGACTGCGGCAGCCTTGAATCGGGCCGATTTGTTACAACGTCGCGGGTTATACCCACCCCCTGCCGGCGCCTCCGCCATCCTTGGTCTCGAAGTGGTCGGCGAGGTGGTGCAGGCCGCGGGTACGTGGCAGGTCGGCCAGCGCGTGATGGCGGTGGTGACGGGTGGGGGCTATGGCGAATACGCCTGTGTGCCTGCTAATGAAGCTATGGCTGTCCCGGCAAATTTGACTGACGCTCAGGCTGCGGCCATCCCCGAAGCCTTTTTGACGGCATGGCTTAATCTCATCACGCTGGGTGCATTACAGGCGGGTGAGTCGATATTCATCCATGCTGGCGCGAGCGGAGTCGGCAGTGCCGCCATCCAGCTGGCACACCATTGGGGGACGAAAGTCTATACTGCAGCCGGTAATGATGCCAAGCGTGAATTGTGTCGGCAGCTTGGGGCTGACATGGTGCGTGATTCGCGTATGCCACCTCATGCTATTGATGTCAAAAATGCTACCGCTGGGCGGGGCGTGAATATGGTACTTGACATGCTTGGTGCGCCCGCTTGGGAAGACAATTGCGCCATGCTGGCACAGGGTGGCCGCATGCTGTTACTGGGTTTTTTGGCTGGCTCCAAAGGTACTATTGACCTTGGGCCGATTTTGACCCGTAGTCTGACCATCAAAGGCACCACCTTGCGGCGCACACCGGCAGCCGCCAAAGCGGCACTGGTGGCGGCGGCTGGGGCGTGGCTATTGCCTCGCTTTGCCCAAGGAGTGCTCGTCCCCATCGTTGACCAAGTTTTTGCGGTGGGCGATGTGGCGGCCGCTCATCAGCGTATGGAATCCAACGCCAATGCGGGCAAAATTATCCTCACCATGGATTGGTGATTTTCCATAATTGTTGCCGGCGTGCAGTCTCCACCCGTATCACGGGTGGAGACTTTTTTTGCAAAACAAATATTGAGAGTAATTGAACGCTTACATGAGCAATTAGCCACCAATTATGCGGGTTATGAGAGTTTTTTGAGAGGTTGCGTCGTTGCCGTGATCGGTGGGCAGTGTTAGAATTGGCGCACGCAACATTGTGGTTGCGCGTGTGCAATGACGCATGCATATACAAGGAATGCAATGACACACCCAACAATGATGCCACGTGTCGTGGTTGATGCCGCCCCATCCGTATTAATCGAAGAAACCATTGCTCGTCACGAAGGCCAGTTAAGTGCCAATGGGGCACTCGTGGTCAATACTGGTATCTACACTGGCCGTTCGCCCGCCGATCGATTTATCGTGGCAGATTCAGCTATTAATGATCATATTTGGTGGGGTGATGTCAATCGCCCAATTGAAGCACACTATTTCACCCAATTAACGGAGCAAGTACAGGCACATTTAGCCATGCGTGATACGTATGTGTTGCATGCGTCAGTCAATGCCGATGCACTGTATGCGTACAACGTGCAACTTACCTCAGAGAGCCCGTGGCACACGCTGTTTGCGCAGAACCTATTCCGGCATGAATGGCAGGCAGATGCGCCGACAATTACGATTTTGCATGCGCCAACGTTTATGGCCGATCCGGCACATGATGGTACCCATAGTAGTACGTTTATCATCCTCAATATCGTGCAACGCACAATTTTGATTGGGGGCACGGCGTATGCCGGCGAAATCAAAAAAGCGGTTTTTTCGCTGCTCAACTACCTCTTGCCACAGCGTGACGTGATGCCGATGCATGCTGGGGTGAATGTGGGAAGTGATGGCAAGGCGGCAGTCTTTTTTGGGTTATCGGGGACTGGCAAAACCACCTTGTCCACTGACCCCCAGCGCCCCATGATTGGCGATGACGAACATGGCTGGAGTACCACCGGGGTATTTAACTTTGAGGGGGGCTGTTACGCCAAAACCATCAAGTTGTCGGCCACCGGTGAACCCGAAATCTATCAAGCGACCCAGCATTTCGCTACCGTACTCGAAAATGTCGTGCTTGACCCGGTGACGCATCTGCCTGATTTCGATGATAGTCATCTCACCGAAAACGGCCGGGCAGCCTATCCACTCGATTTTTTGTCGAATGTATCAGCGACTGGCACGTCAGATCACCCCACCACCATCATCATGTTGACCGCCGATGCGTTTGGGGTGTTACCACCGATTAGTCGGCTCACGCCAGCGCAGGCCATGTATCACTTTTTGTCGGGGTATACCGCCAAAGTGGCAGGGACAGAGCGGGGCATCAAAGAGCCCACTGCGACATTTTCGGCCTGCTTTGGGGCGCCGTTTATGGTGCTTCATCCTGGACGCTATGCCGAGTTATTGCGGGAACGCTTGCACGCCCACAATGTGACTGTGTGGTTGGTCAATACGGGCTGGAGCGGTGGTGCGTATGGGGTGGGGACGCGTATGTCGTTAGCACATACACGTGCAATGGTAACGGCGGCGATTAACGGTGAGTTGGATGCAGTGGCATATACCACTGACACGGTATTTGGGTTGGCGATGCCCCAAACCTGCCCCAATGTGCCGAGTTCCATCCTCGACCCGCGAGTGGCATGGGGTGATGCAGTGGCGTGGCAACAGGCGGCGCGTGATTTGGCTACACGCTTCCAGACCAACTTTGCCCATTTGGCGCATGAAGCGCCTGTTGACGCGAGTGAGGGTGGGCCATTGTCAGTTTAAAAAATAGGTAATAACAAAAAACACGGGTACGGACAATTATTGTCCGTACCCGTGTTTGTGTGTGCGACGCTTAAAAGAAGCCGAGTTGGTCGCGTGCTTCTTCGGTCATCAAGGCCGGGCTCCAGAAGGGTGTCCAGACCAAATTGACCCGAATGTCTTCGAGGTTTTTGTAGACGTCGCCGAGGGCGCCCACTTCGCGTTTGACCTGCTCGATGATTTGTGGGCCAGCCGGGCAGGCTGGGGTGGTCAAGGTCATGTCAAGGTCAACGATTTTGCCGTCTTCGAGGATGTCGACACGGTAAATGAGCCCGAGGTTGACAATATCGAGACCGATTTCTGGATCGATGACGTTTTTGAGTGCAGTCCGGATTAATTCTTCGGTAAGCATGCAAGCCACTCCGTTTATTACTGAATCCATTTTTATCATACCATATTCACTGAAATCAATTACATCGGTATTCTCTGTTTATTTGCCAGTGCCGTGGTATCATGCATCCAGACAGAGGTTATGTGCGTCATAACCCCGGGTGTTTTTGATAGAAGAGGAATCGGTATGCAATCACGAATCGTCGCTATTGTGGCATTGGTCGCAATTATTCTTGCGTTAGGTGCCGCTACCACGCGTTTTGCCCAAATTGATGAAGGCACGCGTGGGATTATTGTGACTCAGGGTGCCGTTGAAGGGGTGCAAGAACCAGGATTGTTTTTCCGCGCATTTGCGCCATTCACCAAAATCGAAGTAGTCAATGTCCGTCGCCAATCACAACGCATCAAACAAAATGTGGCGAGTAGCGACAAACAGTTGTATGACATCGATATCCAAGTGGACTTCAGTCGCAAAACTGCGCCTGATGCCTTGCGTGAAATGTACGGTCGTTTGGGCGTGAGTGATGATCAACTCAATACGCAGCTCGACGGCTTTATCAGCGAATCACTCAAGACGGCCAGCACGCAATTCAGCCTCGACCAAGCCTTGACGGACCGTGGTGCATTTAGCCAACGTATTCGTCAATATTTGACTACTTCACCGGGTGAAGGCCAGAAATCACCGGTTGATCAACTCTATATCAACCTCGAAGCAGTCAAAGTGATTGACATCAATGTGGGTGATCAATACGCTAAATTACTGGCCGAAAAAGCCAACCTCGAAGTGCAAATCGAAACCGAAACCAAGCGCCGTCAACAAATCGAAGCTGAGCAGTCCAATAATTTGTTCCGCGCTGAGCAAGAAGCCAAAGTATCGTTGACCACCGAAAAAGGCCGCACGGCTGCTGCCCTCGAAGCCGCCAGTCGCGAATCGCAGGTACGTACGGTACAAGGGCAATCGTTCCGCCAGAACCCCGAATTGTTGCGCTTGCGCGAACGTGAATTGATGGTCGAGATGCTCAAGAACGGTAATATTTGGTTCATTGACCCCAACACCAAATTGACGTTGTTGCTCGACAAAATGGCGTCAGAAAATCCGTTGGTCACCAACCAAGTCATCAAGGACACGGGCGTCGTAACGACCACCCCGTAACCGTAGCGGCGCGCCCCCCATGCCCCACAATGTGGAGCGTGGGGGGCTTTTTGGTGGCATAGCGACACAAGCCACCTGCTATGTGTATCATTCAAGGTATCAATACCTACGCCAAAACCGCATCCCGAGCATATTCCATGCAGAGTGTGATCCAACGCCAAAATGTCACACCTAGCGTCATTCCATGCAGGGTGCTGGCACCCGGAGCGTGGAATCTCCGTGGTCGGCTATCCATGTTGGCTTCGCGTCTCCGTTTCTCTGCGTAAGCCATATATCATTTAGCCCCAACGGGGCGGTATTGCAGCGCACAGGGCAACGCCCTTGCGTATGTTGGTCGTGGTAATTACCCCCAGCGCGTGCCACGGCATTACGCCTTAGGCAAAAAATCCCCCCACGTGCACCCTGCACGTGGGGAGATTGGATTGGTATTGACTAATGATCGAGGTGATAGGGAACGCTCACCACCACGACGTTTTTGGTAAACAAGAGCATGGTCTTGATGGCCAAGGCGGTCTGGTTGTGCAAGAAGTTTTGCCACCAGCGATTAGGGATGAACTCGGGCAATACCACGGTCAAGACATCGTCGTGGTAGCGATTTGACAATTGGTCGATATAGATGCGAATGGGCGTGACCAATGAGCGGTAGGGCGACGGCAAGATTTCGAGTTCGATACCACTGCCCCATTGGCCCCATTTGTCTTTGAGGCGGGCGGTGCTATCGGCATCCATGTCGATGTAGAGCGCCCGGATATTGTCAGGGGTGAGTGACAAGCCGTATTGCAAGGCAGGGATGACACCGCGATGCACGCCACTAATCAACACCAGCACGGTATGTCGGCGTAATGCTACTGGTGGTGGTGCATCGGTGAGCGAGAGTTGTTGGGCGACATCGAGGTAGTGCTTGCGGATATTGAGCAAAATAATCACCAAAATCGGGATGAGCAACAATACCGCCCAAGCCCCTTCGAGGAACTTGGTCGAGGCAATCACCACCAGCACGACACCGGTCACCAAGGCGCCCAGCCCATTGACGATGGCACTGCCAACCCAGCCGGGGGTACGCAGCTTGCGCCAGCGCTGTACCATACTGAATTGCGAAATCGTGAATGACATAAAGACGCCAACGGCATAGAGCGGCAACAACAATTGCTCGCGAGCACTAAAGATAATCACCAGAATCGCTGATACCAAGCCGAGGAAGATAATGCCGTTCGAGAAAACCAAACGGTCACCACGTTGGGCGAATTGGCGGGGCAAAAAGCGATCGATGGCCAGGAAGTACGATAACCGTGGGAAGTCGGCAAATGCGGTATTTGATGCGAGGATCAAAATCAGCATTGTTGAGCCTTGAATGATGTAATAAAACAACGTACTGCCGCCGAGAATCGCGCGGGCCAATTGTGAATTGGCCGTTTCGGGTTCGGCTGCACCATCGGGAATGATGTGATACGACTCAGCGAGTACGGTGATACCAAGGAACATCAAGCTCAAAATCACGATCATGATGACCAGCGTAATCGAGGCATTGCGTGATTCAGGCTTGTTGAAGGCCGGTACGCCGTCGCTAATGGCTTCGATGCCGGTGAGGGCGGTACAGCCTGCGGCAAAGGCTCGCAAAATCAAAAAGATAGTGATTGAGTGGCCTAATTCGGCGTGGGGAATCAATGGCGTAGGGGCGGGAGCAATATGCCCGGTGGCCATGTTGTATAACCCAATCCCAATCAACACAAACATGCTGACAATGAACGCATAGGTGGGAATGGCAAACATGTTGCCTGATTCTTTGAGCCCCCGCAAATTGGCCAGCGTCAATACCGCAATCAAAATTACGGCCAGGGTGACTCGGTAGGGGTCAAGCCACGGGAAGGCTGACGTGACGGCGGCGACACCGGCAGACATACTGACGGCCACGGTCAAAATATAGTCAATCAAGAGTGAGGCAGCGGCCACCAATGAAGGAACAGT
>CANFUF010000128.1 GCA_947450095.1 Roseiflexaceae bacterium | reverse complement strand
ACCTTGATTGCTAGTTGACGCCCATTATGAACTTTGTCATGATATTTGTGCAACCAAAAAATCAGCAAAGGATTCATAATGAACGTCAATTGGATTATAACGGCTTTTGTGATCGTTGACACCACATTTACGACACTTGAACACCAAAGTGATGTGCGTGCTGGTGTTCCAGATAGTGAAATTATTACCGTTGCCCTTGTGGCAGCGAAATACTTTGCGAATAACCATAAATTAACCTTGAGTATTATGCAGCAATTGCATTATTTATCCGGTACAATTAGTCACTCACGATTTAATCGTCGATTACATGCGTTGCGCGACTGGATGGAGTTTTTTCCTGAATATCTCGGCGAAATATTCAGCAAAAATACCATTTATATTATTGACAGTATGCCAATGCCGGTTTGTCATCGTGCCCGTGCGAAACGCTGTACAAAAGTACGTGGTAAATACTTCAGTGGGTGGTGTGCAGCCAAGCAAGAGCGCTATTTTGGATGGAAACTCCACCTGATTTATGACATTCATGGGATCCCGATACACTTTATGATGTTACCCGCCCGCCCCCACGATATTACTGCGGTTAATGGACTCGCCAGCACAATGCCATTTGGGTCGATTATCCTCGGTGACCCTGGCTATATATGTGAAAAGACGAAACATCAGCTTGACACAAATTGCGGAGTGCAATTGATTGCCCGCCAACGTGCCAACATGATTCCCAATACGCCGGCAGAACTACAATTACTCCGTATGCATCGCAGGCGCATTGAGACCTTTAATAGTCAACTTGAGAAGATGGGAATAACGCGCTTGCACGCACGCAATACCGACGGAGTGATGATTAAATTGTGTGCGTCACTCAGTGCGTTAAGCCTTACGAACTACCGCTAGACTAGCAATCAGGGTTCCCTATATTTGCCCAGTAGGCCGCTGTCCGTTATTGATTAACGGGGTACACGGACGGGCAGTCCAGTTTAATGATGCTAGTGATTCGTTTTTGCAAAGCACCAATCCAGTTAATCTTGGCAGCACCTTTGCGGTATCGCTGTGGGCCAAACGGAATCGTGGGGGTATGGCGGAAACATTGGTATCCCATGGGATCAATACCACCCCAGGTCATTTGTTTAACATGGGATTTGATGCCCAAGGGAATTTCGTCTGTAGTACCTACGACAATGAATTTTTGTCAGACAGAGCAGCACTTGATGACGGTGATTGGCATCATTATGTGTGTGTGATTGATGCCGATATGCGCTATCTGTATATTGATGGGCAATTAAACAACACCGAGTCGGGGAATCCCATTAATAGTTACGCCATCAATGATCGGATGGTGCTTGGTCGCAGACCAGACCGGGCTCAATCATTCAGTGGGGCACTTGACGATGTGCGGGTATACACCACTGCAATCACCGCAGGGGTCGTCAAACAACTCTATGAACTTGATCCGTTTGCGCCATCACCAGTCAGCCATTTGACGTTCAACGACATCGCAATTACCGATAGTGGCGTCACCGCAGCGTGCGGTGGTGGTACTTGCCCGGTTGTCTACTACCCCGACCCCTCATGGCTGCCCCGCCCACTCGAGCGGGTAGCCGCCATGCAGCTCGCTCCCAATCGGGTGATTACCTATAGTGCCTTAGGAGCCGTTGCTGGTGGCAGTGATAGCACGTTGCTGTTTTGGGCGCGCTTTGATGATGGCTATAGCAACGGCATCTATCCCGATGGGAGCACGCGCCAAATTACCAAACAAGTAGGGGCTAGTGCCCTTAATCGCCCTGCCATTGGCTGGAATGCGAGTACGCACACAATTTCGTTTGCCGCACTATCATATGTCTGGTCCGATTTCAGTAATAATACTTGGCATCATTTTGGGTTTGTCAAACAGGCCGGGATACTGCAAATCTATATCGATGGCAACAAAGTTGCCGAAGGCCCAGCCAATCCACTATTGTTGCCGTTCCGTGTCGCAACAGGAGCCACTTTGGTGACAGGGAATGCTTATGCCGGCGAAATGGCGGCGGTAGAGCTGTCGAATTTAGCGTTGGCTGGGGATACGATTACCGACCGCTACGCCAATGGCTTCCCAGCCAACAACGTATCACCGACATTAACGTTGACCGTCACGCCAACCCCCAGTGCCACGGCAGTACCGATTGTGACATTGCCGGCACTCAATCTCTCCAAAACAGTCGTTGCCTTGATTGCCACCAGCAATGCGCGCAACACCCAAATTGCCATCCCGTTTGTCACGATAACACGGGTCATCCAACTCAATCAAACGGCAATGGCCATCTATGGGACCAAATGGGCTAATTTTGACAAAACCAATACGGCTGTCGCACTCAAAACGCCTATTCCCACCAAACGGCTAATGTTTACGTTCGTACCGATCCTATCAACGTTAACCATGGCACCTGCGACCAAAACCCCATCGCAAACGGCGACTCTCAACAAGGCCTATAGCGCGACCCGGACAATGACCGCGAGTGCGACAGCTACCGAGAGTGCCACCGCCACAAATACCCCTACCGTTACGGCAACCACGGTGGTTGTGGCAACCCGTACCAAAATTGCAACGCCGACGCTCCAACCAAGTGTCACAGAGAGCAATACTGCGACCCATACTGCATCAACAACTATGACATCCTCTGTTACTGCATCAGTGATACGAGTGACGTTTACGGCGTCCAAAACACCCAATCCCAATTCCACCGCCACCAATGTACCGAGCAATACCGCCACGGCGACGTCTACCAAGACCGCCACCACCATCCCCACCCGCACTCCAGGTATATTTGGTAAAGACATGGTTGCAGTGACGAGTTTGCCCAAAGGGATGCTATTCAGAGCCATGCAACATATCAGTGACAACAAACTGAGTGTGAGCCCCGATTGGGATACTGCGACCATTGGTGACATGGCTGTGCCGTTTTATCGCCCCGATATCGACAACGGCGATAGCCCAGCCTACTACGAAATCGCCGTGTTTAGTGATGTAGCGCGAAGCAAACAAGCCGGATTTATCATGCTGACCAATCGTGGGGCAAATGGATCACCGCACGACTTCCCGATTACTCACTGGGACAGCAAAGGATATGCGATTAGCACGCAGTTACTCAATGCTGCCACAAACATTGATCGGGCGCTTCCTAGCAAACTCTGGAAGTTGGATTCACTGGGCTATGTGGCCGTCCAAAACGATCAAATCGTCAGCAATATTGGCACTATTCCTGCCCTCATCGATGGGTTAAGCACCACGAATTATGATTATTATGCCAATCCAGTACGGTCGTTGAGTGAATTTACGTATACACCCGCCTATATTGCCACCGATGAGGGCAAACTCGTCAACCGTCCCGTGATTACCACTGTTGGACCACAAGCAAGCGATATCAAAGGGGTATGGCGCTATACCGACAATACGGGCTTGACTAATTTTTCGCAGTATGCCAAGTCGTATGCCGATTCATTTGCACCGTTGATTACGCAATTGACGACAGAAGCAACGCGACCATGGGGCATCGAAGACCGCATAATCAACCCCAATGACATCGCCAGCTACGATAACTACAGCATCCCAGTGCCCGCTGGTGGCATCCTCAAAGTCGTCATCCCAATCCAAGGGATAACCATCAAGAACCTGATTATCGACAATGCCAATGTCGAAAATTATCTAGGCGCAGGACTCGATTCACAAACGGTGGCTGGCTTCCCGGTATTGACCGTCACGGGAGGGAGCATGCCTACCACCACCTTACCGCGCATGATCGTGACGGTATTCTCGAGTCGCGGCGCCACCCTTGCCAAATTCACCTTCCATTTAATCGCGAGCCCCAGCAAAACGTTGGTACGCAGTAGTACCACCAAAGCTACACGGTCGTGGAGCAACTGGAGCATTTACTGGGTAGGTGGCAGTAATTCCCAAGTCAACGCAACCACCGACCAACGTGATTATGATCAATGGGATATCGGTGGGGGCTGTCAGTCTGGCTGTGGTCCTACGGCGTGGATGATGCTGTTTGGTTGGGCTGACTACAAAAGCTCCATCACGGGCAGTGGTTGGGGACGCTGGAACACGTTCCGCGCCGGCGGTAACAACCTCGGGGCGTCCACTGGTACCACGGGAGTCGCACCCAAAGTGATGAGCAACGATGTCAAAAACGCCATCTTGTACATCCGCAATCAAGTAGGCACCTTTTGTGTCAGTGGGTCGGGTGCCACCACCCCGTGGGACATGAACAACGCTCGCTATTACCTGAGTTATGTGGGCACCGGTATGGGCTTTGCCGAAAGTCACAACATCGTCGGTTATCACGAAGATCGTTTGATGAACTATGCCATCAACGAAATCGCCCAAACCACCGTCGCCAATCGACGGCCTGCCGTCATCGGCACCGGTTGGCTGAGTCACTACCCCGTCGCATACGGCTACGCAGTCCGCACCCGCCCCGAAGCCTGGGATGAAGGCTGGTTTGATGGTGACGATGTCGTTTACCAACAACAGTTTTATGTCAACAATGGCTGGGGGGGCCGCGGCAACGGCTGGATTAGTGCCGGTACTTGGTTCGCTGGTCGCGTCAGACCATAACACACCCAACACCATCCCCCTTTGCATTAATGCAAGGGGGGATTTTTGATTGCACTACACTCGATCGACAACACCACACGAACCAACTCTACTCATCGCCTAAATCGATTACAGTAATTCATGCGCATAACCTATAGTTATTGTTATTCGTCTTGGAAAAATCATGTTGCACAATATAGTTTTCTCTGAATCCATTTCGTTATTAGTCCACAAGGTATCAAAAAAATATGGCTATGTATTGAATTTTTTTCATTTGAATCAGTTAAGTTTAATTTTATAACTTTAATAATCTAGTCACATACATACATAAAATACCCTCTTCCAAAATAATTAAAAATACAGTATATTTGAAACAACTTCGTTTTTTGGTAATAAGTCGTAATTAGTTTAGGAGGATCTATGAATACTTATCAACTATCGCGTTTTTGGATTATGTTCATTATCGTACTACTCATGATTAGTGGCTTGTGGGGTGTTGGAACGACACAACCCATCGTTGCAGCCAAACCAAATCTACACAAACTTACCGCCGAAAGCACCGACATGGCAGCGCATGCAGTGGGGAGTGAATGGCATGACAAAAATAAGTCGCCGTTAGTGGTGGACTTTGACAAAACGAGCCCCAACACGCCCGATGGGATTAACCAATGGCTCCAATCGCAAGGTGTCAAATTGCTCCCCATGCCCAAAGCAGGGATTTCGAGCAAAAAGAAAATGCTGGTCTTGCGTATGGCATTTGCAGATCGTACTGGGCAACGGTATACAGATGCGCAGATTCAGACGAATTGGTTCGACAAAATACAAACGCTATTTCAAAAAATGTCCAACGGTAATTTCCCGGGGTGGGATGTCACCATCAAAGATTCAGTGACGTTAACGACATTTGGTGGGCTTTCGGCAATCAATCGCAACAATTATGACAGTACCGATTGGTCAACCGCTGGTGCATCACTCGACAGAATGTTTGCTCGGTATATTGCACTTGCCCCTGACAAGGCAGCCTTATTTGCAGAAATTAATCAAGCAGACACGATAACTATCCTGTTGAACAACGGCGCTCTTACAAGTGCCATCGGTGCGTATAGTTGGTCAAGAAGTTTTGTATTCCCTGCACCAGTCAACAAAACTATTAACAAAGGTATCATCCTGATGGATGAAGACCAATACCATCGTGTGGATGGCGACGATGTGATTTGGGGGGCACTGGCGCACGAAATGGCACACGCCGTGCAACAATATGCCGGATTTAGAGTTGGTTCCAATCACCCCAGCAATTACAATAGTAATTTTGAATTGCTTGATGTGAATATGCCTGGGCAATCAACCGACTACATGAAAAGTACGGGGTTCAAGGATTGGCTCCCCGCATCACAAACCATTGCGATTACTAGTAATGGGCGCTCCCAATCTGATATGTATTGTCTTAACTCGATTGAAACAGACTACCACACCGATCCAACCCCGCAGATTTTGCGCATCAACATCACCGATGACCTCTACTATCTCGTCAGTGTCCGCAAACGGATGAATGGTGATGATTTACAAACGTGGTACCGCTGGCAAAATGCGTCCCCGCCCAATCCAGCCCTCCCAGCCGGCATTCCCGATGAAGGGGTATTGATTGAACGTGTCATCAATAACGGCACGCAATGGGATGATATCAATGGAGACGGTACGCAACAAGCCACAGAGGTGCAAGATTGGCGCGTTGTGGTACGTGGGCCTCCCTCGACATATACAAACGACGTGCCACCGGTTATTGCGGGGATACAAAACGACAACAAATTATGGAAAGTCGGACAAGAGTTCAAAAATGAAACCGATGGCACCACCAGTAAGGATTTGACTGACGGTGTCAATATCAGCATTTTTTCAAAACCCATCGATACCCCCACCCAACTCCAATATTGTATCAAGGTTAAATTTGGCGCAGGTGCCACACAACCCGATGCAGGACTCCGTCCATGGCGCCAAGCACCGAGTAACGGGTATGAAACTACCGATATTTGGGTTGACAGCCCGCTCAATGGCTATAACACCTTTCGCTATGGGTCATGGAACGACTTATCCGGCTACCCTGTACCCGTAGGAAACGGGGATGACCCCGCCATAGGCTCGGTCAATCGCATCTATGCCCGTGTCCACAACTTTGGGACGAGCGTGGCGACCAATGTAAACGTGAAGTTCAAGCAATCCAACCCACTTGGGGTGGGTGTGCCGAGTGATACGGCATGGCAAAATATTGGCAGTGTGAATCAAGTCCAATTCCCCAATTTAGCGTCTATTCCTGCGGGTGGATTTGTCGATGTCTATATTGAATGGACGCCATCGGTCACATTAACTGCAGATCAAATTGCCGCTGGAGTTTTTTCATTTCATTCATGTATCAAAGTAAATGTTGACCAAGTAGCGGGTGAAACCGTATTGGGGAATAACGAAGCCCAAGAAAATATCCAAAATTTTGAAGCGACCCCTACACGAAGTCCGCTATTTGATTATTCATTCAAACTCTATAACGATGCAGCCACCGCTCAACTACTCCATTTAACGCGCTTGAACAATCTGCCATCGGGGTGGAATCTCTCAATCAATAACAATCTTGAGTCAGTAACGATACCAAATAGTGCCAACGTCACCGTACCCGTCACGGTGACGGCCACCGGTTCATCGATTGTGGGGAGTGCATTTACGGTAAACATCGGGGTGTCCAAAGACATCAAGTTGCAACAACTTAATTCGGCCCTACAAACGGTGGCGGAACATCCTGCGCAGATGGAGCTTGGTGGCTTTGACTTCACCGTCAATGTGCTGGCTGACACCTCCATCAAGTGTGACGCTTATAGTCAAGATGGGCTCATCAATGTGGTGGGGAGCCTTGACGGCTTCCAAGGTATCCATCAAGCAGGCACGCCGCTACGCGCCTATGCCCAACTGCTCTATGACAACGACATCACCAAAACCATACCGCTCGACGATCGTGCCAGTGGTGACGTCGGTGCAAATGGGGTCTTCAAAATGCGCTTCTCGCCCTACCGCGAAAACAAAGGGCAGGTGACGCAAACACCTAAATTTGTACGCTGTCTCTTTCCTGGCACGCATCTTTTGGCGAGTAGTAGTAGTACGACGTCACAAATCGTAACCCAAGCCATGCCCACCAGCACCATCGTGCCTTGGTTTGCGAGTCAATTCCACTCGAATCTAGCACTCAATCAATTCTGGGCGCCACTGTTTTCATATGGGAACTTCGCATGTACCCTCGGGCATTGCCCCGTGCTTATTAGTGGCACACATGGGCGGGGCGCCCGTTTTGTCGATATCAGTGGGACGGCACTGCAAAGCAGTAGCCCTGTCAATCTCGGGAATAGTTTCTCGGTAGGGCTTTGGGCTCGCCGCACCCGCAACAATATGGCCGAGACCCTCGTGTCGCACGGTAACACCTTGCTCACTGGGCAAATGTTCAATATGGGCTTCAGCGATGACAATCGTTTTGTCTGTAGCAATTACAATGATGAACTCACATCAAGCACGGTAATTAGTGACCGTGATTGGCATCATTATGTCTGTGTGGTATCGGGGAATCAACGGCGCTTATTTATCGACAATGTCCTCGATAATTCACGCGTATCGGCAGCTGCAAACTATGCCATGAATGCCCCCATGCAAATCGGCCGCCGCCCTGACCTCACCGTATCGTTTGATGGCACGATCGACGAAGTACGCGTCTACAACTTTGGATTGACGACGCCACAAATCAGCCAACTCTATACCATCGATCCCATTGCCGTGGCACCGACTATTGGGTTGTCGTTTGATGACGTCTTGATTACCGAAAGCAACAGTGTCTTTTCATACTGTGGTAATCTCACATGCCCGGTGGTCTACTACCCTGACGTCTATTATCCCGATAAATCGGGGGCTTCACTACCCGCCAATTCAGATACTGCCTTCAACCGTCCCAACGAACGCTTTGCGTCGTTCTATATGGAACCAAATCATTACATGAGCTATGGAGTGTGGCCAGCCACGACCGTGACACCATACCCCGGTACCGATAGCTCACTCATGTTTTGGGGACGCCTTGATGATGCATCAGACAACAACTACCCATTGGTACAATCATCCACCAATCCGTATGTCAATCGCCCGAGCGTCTACTGGACGGGGAGTACGCATACCCTCCAATACGCTGGACTCAATGTGAATTGGGATACCTACGACAATCAATGGCATCTCTTTACCTTTGTCAAAAGTGGCACCACACTGCAAATCTACATAGACAACAATAAAGTGGCCGAAGGGATCGCACCTGCAGGATTGCAACCGTTCCGCGTCGCTGCAGGATCAACGCTCAACGTCGGTGCGGTCAATGGAGGGGAATTAGCAGCAGTCGAGGTATCACCATTTGCATTCCCCTATGAATACATTAAATGGCGCTACGAAAACGGCATTCCCAACCCGGCCACCGCACAACCCACTACGACACCTCAAAGTACCGCAACCCCCACACGCACCTATACTGCGTCACCAACGTTTACTCGTTCGATGACGCCTACAGGCATATTTAGTGCGCCGACTCAGACATGGTACAAAATAACGGTAGTTAATCCGAGCTTGACTGCACTTGCTGGTACGCAAACAGCCATCGCTGCCACAAGCCAAGCAGATCAGTTTAATCGGGCCAATCCCCAATGGGCGACGGCCACCGCCCAAGCCGCTGGGTTAAACATGACCGCGACAGCAGTCAGACAAACCCAAGTGGCCGAAGTAAACACGATGAGTGCGGCCAATAAGAATATCCAAGGTACGCAAACGGCACTGGCACTCGCGGGGAAAACTGCCACACCGTTTATCTTTATCCCAGCAACATTTGTGGTGATTAACTTCCCCACCCTTGTGCCAAGCTATACATCAACCGCAACCTGGACCAAATCCCCAACGCAGAATCCTGCGTTTACCTTCACCAATACGCGTACCAATACCACTACTCGGACATTTACACAGACACGCACCAATACCGCCACCGTCACAAGAACAAAGTCGCCCACATCAACGCGGACTCGGATTAGCACACCGACATTTATTACCCTCACCGCCACCGCTACCGCTACCACTACTCCAATTTCGCTGCTCTATGGACCAGATGCGGTCAACATTATGCGGCTCCCACGGGGGATGTTAGCCAGAGCATTGCAATTCATCGCCGATTCACGGAGCACTCCCTGCGATAACGCCGATTTGAGTTGTACAGCAAATGATTGGCAAGACCTCACCATCAGTGATGTTGCAGTTCCTTTATACCGGCCTGATATTTATGGTGGAAGCATCCCCGCCTATTACGAACTCTCGCTGTTTGATCGGGCGACTAAACAATCACGCGGGTTCATCATGATGACAAATCGCTTCTATAACCAATGT
>CANFUF010000127.1 GCA_947450095.1 Roseiflexaceae bacterium | reverse complement strand
TTGTTGCGTCGACTCCGTGATCGTAATCTGCTCGAACTCCATGCACACGGCGCAAATAGTTACTACACGCTCCCAGCATCGCTCCGCAACACCGTGGATACGCGCCATCAATCTGCTACTCCGGATATAAGCTCACCCAACATCGAGGGGAGCAACACCAGTTATTGGGGGGAGCAACACCAGTTATTGGGGGGAGCAACACCAGTTATTGGGGGGAGCAACACCGTTATTGGGGGGAGCAACACCGTTATTGGGGGGAGCAACGACACACTTCCGACGGAAATAAATGTTGCTATCCGCAACCTTGGTGCCCGGCCACGCGTTCCAGCGATACGTGCAGTCATATTATCAATTTGTAGCTTCTATGAATGGACAACAGCAGCCGAACTTGCCATTTGGCTCGATGTGCGTCAGGACAAGCTCACCGAACGCCACTTATCCCCGCTGGTCAAAGAAGGTACACTCATCCGCCGCTACCCAGACACACCGACCCACCAATCCCAAGCCTACCGGAGCGGGTCAAAACAAGCATCACTCGCACTCACCGCACAGGATCGGTCATAAATGACACCCTGCACCTATACCGCGCAAATACAGAAGGCGGTACCATGGCATTGACCAATCGTGACACAATTCTATCCACACCCCACAAAAAAGTCTCGGCACTGCTGAGACAATTACCGTGGTTCCACAATCTCATCATTCTTGGGCAGTCCAAACACCCTGAAGAACGTGAGTTCTACCTGAAAATGGCCATTCAGGAGTGCTGGAGTGCTCGCGACCTCGAACGGCAATTCAAGTGTGAACTATACGAATTCTATGCCTTGAACGCGCCACAACATTCAGTGCCGGCGCAGTCCATAAGCGACGGAGGTTAAATCATGATCGACACCCTCACCCCCTACCCCGCCTACAAAGACTCTGGCTTGCCGTGGCTGGGTCAGGTGCCAGAGCATTGGGAAGTAAGGCCTGCTTCAGGTGCATTCATTCCTAATAAAGAGCGAAACCAAGGAATGAAGGAAAAGACAGTCCTCTCGCTTAGCTATGGGCGCATTGTTATCAAGCCACCAGAGAAGTTACACGGTCTTGTTCCCGAATCATTTGAGACGTATCAGATAGTGAACCCAGGCGACATCGTGCTTCGTACGACAGATTTGCAAAATGACCATACTAGCATGCGTGTTGGCATGGTACGAGATCGTGGAATCATCACCTCAGCATATTTAGCTTTGCGAGCGAAAGTCGGTGTCAGTCCGGAATTCGCATTTCAGTTTCTAAGCGTTTGGGACTCTAGCAAAGCAATTTATGGCTACGGATCTGGTCTTCGCCAAAATCTAGATTTCTCGGACTTCAAGCGGATGCCAATTGCTATCCCCCCGCCCGCCGAGCAGGCCGCCATCGTGCGCTTCCTCGAGTGGGCTGGCGGGCGGCTCGAGCGCACCATCCGCGCCAAGCGCAAAATCATTGCGCTCCTCAACGAACAGAAGCAGGCCATCATCCACCGCGCCGTCACCCGCGGCCTCGACCCCGACGTCCCCCTCAAAGACTCGGGCATCCCGTGGCTGGGCGAAATCCCGGCGCATTGGGAGGTGCCAATGAATAATCGTATTTTTAGAGAAAAAATACGCCCTAATAATGACAACAACTTACCCTCTCTCTCTTTATCGCAACGAGATGGTCTCATCTTGACTGATAACTTGACTGAGCGTTCATTAAAAACATCCACTTACTCCAACTGGAAAGTAACAATTCCAGGAGACTTGGTGGCAAATCGTTTCAAGGCACATCTTGGTGTATTTTTTGCTTCTACACTAAATGGAATTGTTTCATTTCACTATGGTGTTTTTAAACCTCAAATACAGATTAACACTAAGTATTTTGAGCTTTTATATCACACTAGTCCCTATCGAGCTATTTTTGCTGGAAGGTCGAATGGTATGACTGTTGGACTACAAAATTTGTCTAACCAAAATTTCTATGCCGTTCGAGGAATACTTCCGCCTTTGGAAGAACAATATCAAATTGTGTCATGGTGCGAACAATCAACAGCATCACTCACCACCGTCATCTCCCGTCTCGAGCGCGAAATCGAGCTGTTGCGCGAATACCGCACCCGCCTCATTTCGGACGTAGTCACCGGCAAACTGGATGTGCGCGCCGCCGCCGCCACCCTACCCGATGAACCCAGCATCGACAGCCTAGTCGCAGCGCACGACGTGCTCGCAGATGACGCAGATGAGACACTCGACACCACGGAGGATGTATGATCTCGATGGTCACCAGTAGTTGGTACTTGATGGGTACGTGATGACGGATACATTTCTAAGCAGACACATGATACGGATATCGCATCAGGAAGGGCTTTCTAGCGCTCATTTGGTACTTGATGGGTACTTGATGGTGCACGCCACAATACCATGTGCAATGCTTTACTAACACGCGTCTTTTTTTCATATTAGTAAAGGTTTTAGTAAAGATTCTAGTAAAGCGCACGGTTTTTTGCGCATCAGGATGCATTTTTTCTTTACTAAATAGGAGAAGGTATATGCCGACAAATACCACCGAAAAAGGGCTCGAATCCCTAATCATGCGCCACATGACGGGCACCGACGGGTTATCTGTGCCACCGCAACGGGTGGCCGAGCACCCGTCGACCTACGGCGGCACCGGCTATGCGGCCGGGAGCCCGCAAGACTACGACCGCGCCCATGCCGTCGATGTCCACCACCTGTTTACCTTCCTCCAGGCCACCCAAGCGGCGCAATTTGCCAAACTCGCCTTGGGTGACATCAGCGACACCCAAAACAACAACCGCCTCAAATTCCTGGCCCGACTGTCGAATGAAATCGGCAAACGGGGCGTCATCGATGTGCTCCGGACCGGCATCGATCACGGCCCACTCCGCTTCGACCTCTTTTATGGCACCCCATCAGCGGGTAATGCCAAAGCGACGGCACTCCACGCCCAAAACCGCTTTGTGGTAACCCGCCAACTAGCCTATAGTGTCGACCAAACGCACCGCGCCCTCGACATCGGTTTGTTTATCAACGGGTTGCCCATCGCCACATTTGAGCTCAAAAACAGCCTTACCAAGCAGACTGTCGCCGATGCCGTCGAGCAATATAAACGCGACCGCAACCCCCGCGAAAAACTCTTTGAGTTTGGGCGCTGCGTCGTCCACTTTGCCGTCGACGACAGCGAGGTGCAGATGTGCACCGAATTGAAAGGCAAGGCGTCGTGGTTCCTCCCCTTCAACAAAGGGTATCACGATGGTGCCGGCAACCCACCCAACCCCGCCGGGCTCAAAACCGCCTATTTGTGGTGCGAGGTACTCACTCCCGCTGGGCTCACCAATATTCTCGAAAATTACGCCCAAATCGTCGAAGAAAAAGACCCCCAAACAAACAAAAAAAAGCGCAAACAAGTCTGGCCACGCTACCACCAACTCGACCTCGTGCGCCATACACTCGCACATGTGCGCGCCCACGCTACCGGTCAGCGCTACCTCATCCAGCACTCGGCAGGCAGTGGCAAGTCGAACTCGATTGCATGGCTGGCGCATCAGTTGATTGGCCTGCAACGCCACGAGCGTGCCGTGTTTGATTCGGTCATCGTCGTCACCGATCGGCGCATCCTCGACAGCCAGATCCAAGCCACCATCAAACAATTCATGCAAGTGGGTGCCACGGTAGGGCATGCCCAACATTCAGGCGACTTGCGCCGATTTATCGAGCAAGGCAAAAAAATCATCGTCTCGACGGTGCAAAAATTCCCGTTTATCCTCGACGAAATAGCCACCGAAGGTAGCAAAACCTTTGCCATCGTCATCGATGAGGCGCATTCGAGCCAAGGAGGCAAAACGTCGGCGGCCATGAGCCAGGCACTCAGTGGTGACAGCGCAGATGCTACTTCTGACCCCGAAGACACCATCAACGACGCTCTCGAACGGCGCATGGCCTCGCGCAAAATGCTCGCCAACGCCAGCTATTTTGCCTTTACTGCCACCCCAAAAAACAAAACACTGGAAATGTTTGGTGACGCATTACCCCCCGACGCCGAAGGCAAAATCAAACACCAGCCCTTCCACAGCTACACGATGAAGCAAGCCATCGAAGAAGGCTTCATCCTCGATGTCCTCAAAACATACACGCCCGTCGACAGCTATTACAAACTTATCAAAAAAACCAGCGAAGATCCCGAATTTGACACCAAAAAAGCCAAGAAAAAGATGCGCCACTATGTCGAAAGTCACGACTATGCGATTCGTCTCAAAGCCGAAATCATGATCGATCACTTTCATGAGCAGGTCATGGCCACCAGCAAAATCGGAGGTCAAGCCCGTGCAATGGTGATTACCAGCGGGATTGAACGGGCTATCCAGTATTTTCATGCCTTTCGGGCATATCTCGCCGAACGCAAGAGCCCCTACCAAGCGATTGTGGCTTTTTCGGGAGAGCACGAATACGGCGGTAGCAAAGTGAGCGAAGCATCGCTCAACGGATTCCCCAGCAATGATATTGCTAGCAAAATCCAGACTGACCCGTACCGGTTTTTGATTTGTGCCGACAAATTCCAGACTGGCTACGACGAGCCACTCTTGCACACGATGTATGTCGACAAACCGCTGTCGGGCATCAAGGCGGTACAAACGCTGTCGCGGCTCAACCGCGCTCACCCTCAGAAACACGATTGCTTCGTGCTCGACTTCCAAAACAATAGCGCCGCCATCACGTTCGCATTCCAAGATTACTACCGCACCACCCTGCTCGCCGATGAAACAGACCCCAACAAACTCCACGACCTCAAAAATGCCCTCGACAATGCCCAAGTCTATGCCACGGTTGATGTCGATACCATCGTCGAGCGATTTCTCGCTAGCGCCGACCGCGACAAACTCGACCCCATCCTCGATGTGTGTGTGGCGACGTATGTCCAGACGCTCGACGAAAACGAGCAGGTCGAATTCAAAGGCAAAGCCAAGGCGTTTTGTCGTACCTACGCCTTTTTATCATCGATTATTCCGTATTCCAACCTAAGCTGGGAAAAACTTTCAATATTTCTCACGTTGCTCACCCCCAAATTACCTGCACCCAAGGAAGAGGACCTCGCTATCGGCATCCTCGAATCCATCGATATGGACAGTTACCGTGTCGAAAAAAAGGCGGTTATGCAGATTGCACTCGCTGATCAAGACGGCGAGATTGCGCCGATTCCCACCGACGGTAGTGGTTATATCCCTGAGCCAGACCTCGACCGTTTGAGCAATATTCTCAAAACGTTCAACGAACAATTCGGCACAAACTTCACTGACACCGACCGCATCTCCAAACGTATTCGTGAAGACATTGCGCCACAGGTGGCAGCCGACGCAAACTACCAAAATGCCAAGCAAAACACCCCCCATACCGCTCGGCTCGCCCACGACCAAGCTTTGGCGAAAGCGATGCAACAGTTGCTCAGAGACGACACGCAAGTCTACAAACTTTTTGTCGAAAACCCATCATTCAAACAATCACTGGGCGATTTGATCTATGCCTTGACCAGATCATCACCCCATGCCCCAACGGGGCATAAATCATAAACCCAGGTCTCGTCGTGGCACCACCACGTTGATGTTCGTTCCCCATTGCCCCATCGGGGCGGCATGAATCGTACGCCGCTGAACGAAGTAGGAAGCGTGAAGTCGGAAGTAGAAAGTGAAGTCGGAAGTGACGAATTCCGCCGCGTACTCTGCGCCCTCTGTGCGAGACAAACAGATATTACGACATCTATCGCCCCCTTACCACGTGAAATAGCGCTTACCGGCGATTTGGCCATCTATGGCCGAAATTTCGCCCAAATGATATTGCGAATGCCCATAATAGTGCTTCATGATATAAGTCGCTTTGCTCATCGATACGGCATAATTGATCGTTGATTGCACGTCGTCATTGGCCAAATCGGCATAGGTAGCACAGGCCTGGCGAATCGCTGATTCGGCAAAGGGCGTGGCAAAGTCCCAGTCTTGCATCTGGGCAATCGCTGCTGCACTTTGGGCCTGCACTGCGTGGCCATAGGCAATCAATTCTGCCACCACAATCTCGTTGCTCAGCGCCGTCACATCGTCACTCGACATGCCATAGCCATCGCCGCTAAATGGTACGCCCATGCGGGTCAAAAAGTGTTGGGTGGTAAATACTTGCTCGAGGGGCGCCACAAACCGCGAAATACAGGCGTCTTCGCTCCGGATTGAATGCCAGACGCTCCATACCATCGAATTCATGTCGTGGTGTGGCCGCGCCCGCAAACGCTCGACCGCGTTGTTGGCCAACACATTTTGCAGTTCGGCATGGGTCTTGGCATGTAATTCGGTCAAAATTGCGAGAAAACTTGCGTTGTTCATCAAAAAACCTCTGTCAAAAAAATACTCTGCTCATCATACAATACCTGCCCGCCACCAATTCACCATTGCCAAATACTTATTAAATAAGTATACTATCTACATAATTCACCAAACCACAACAAGAGGAATGACATGCAACGACGACGATTTTTGGCAATAGTGGCGAATTTGGCGGTCTGGCCAGCGGTAGTGGCCTGTAGTAGTCAGGCGACCAGTAGCTTAAATCTGACGGTGGCTTCTTCGCTGAACAACGTCATGCAGGCGCTTGACAAGGCGTACCAATCAACCAAAAACACGCCCGCTGCCAGCATCCATGCCGGGGGGTCGGGGGCACTGGCGCAACAAATCATTGACGGAGCAGCCACAGATGTGTTTGCGGCGGCAGATCATGCCGCGATGGACAAAGTCGTTGCTGCCAAGCTGATTGATGCTAGTGCCGTCAAGGTCATCGCACATACCGCACTCGTAGTAGCGGTACGCCCGGGTGCCAATGTGCCTGATTTGGCAGCGTTGACCACCACCGGCATCAAAGTAGTAATGGCCGACAAAACCGTCCCGGCCGGCAAATATGGGCTGACCTTACTCAACAACTTGGCCAAGGTATATGGTGCAGACTATGTAGCCAACGTGACTGCCAATGTGGTGTCATACGAAGCCAACGTCACGGCGGTATTGCAAAAAGTAAGCACTGGCGAGGCCGATGCGGGGATTGTTTATGCCAGCGATGTAGTGGCGCTGGGTGATAAAATACAGGTATTGACGATTCCCACTGAATCAGCAGTGATTGCCGAATACGTGGCGGCACCCTTGCGCAACGCCGCCGCCAATGCACCTGATTTCATTGAGTTCATCACCAGCGACAGTGCTAAGACGATTTGGCAAACATATGGATTTACGGCGTAACAACATTATTTGGATGAATTCATGCCCATAAAAAACCGTACACTCTGGTTACTCGCCCTGCCACTGCTGGCCCTACTCAGCCTACCGTTGGTGGGGTTGTTGGGGCGCAGTAGTGCCAGCGAGGTGTGGCAAGCCCTAGGGAGCCCAGCGGTACATGATGCATTGACGTTGAGCATGATGACCAGTGTTATTACTGTTGCGCTGTGCATCGTATTGGGCACGCCACTGGCGATTTGGTTGAGTCAAGGGCAGCACCCGTGGGCCACACTCATCGTCGATCTCCCCACCGTCCTGCCACCTGCAGTGGCAGGGCTGGCGTTGCTGAGTTTGTTTGGGCGGACGGGGTGGTTTGGCAGTCACGGAGTACTGCTCGCATTTACCACCACGGCGGTAGTCATCGCGCAATTATTTGTGGCGGCACCGTTGTATGTGCGGGCGACGGTGGTGGCCCTCAACGCCATCGATGTCGACATCGGCCACGCCGCCCAGATTGATGGGGCTGATGCATGGCAGGTATGGCGCTTTATCACGATTCCGTTGGCGTGGCCCGGCATCCAAGCGGGCATCGCGCTGGCGTTGGCGCGGGCACTGGGGGAGTTTGGCGCCACGGCATTGTTTGCCGGCAGCCTGCCGGGCCGTACCCGCACCCTAGCGCTGGCAATTTATGTGGCCGCCGAAACAGAGCCGGCTGCGGCCATTGCAATGAGTGTGGTGCTTTTATTCACCGCTATGGCACTACTATTTTTTTTGAAAAACAATAGCGTTGGCGCATGAGTAGCATCCATACACCACTACCTGAAATAACATACCCCTAGTGAAATCATGCCAGCAACTATACCCATAACGACTAACAATGAGGCTACAATTATAAATAATTGCACATCAAAGTTTTTGCAATTATTTTTGGATTATTGTGCTAGCACTGATTTACCGCATTCACCGCTTTACCACTATTGCATGGCATCATAATCGGCTTGGTATGACAATTACAGTAAATTTATAAAATATTTCCACTAAAATCCTAGAAAAATAGGCATTATTAAATGTAAGCATAAATACTTACTTTATTTTGTTGAAATTAATTCAAATAGGTGGTATAAATATATGTGAATATTTAATTTAATATATGTTTTCAGGCACTATATATTAAAATTCAACTTTCAACTTTCTTTTTTTCAAATTTAATGAGGATTGCCAAATGAATCGCAAGTTACTCGTCATTCCCGTATTGATCGCCATCTTATTCGCATTGATGCCCATGAAGTCAGCCCACGCCATCAACTACATTCCTTGGGAACCAGTAACAACGATTAACAACAACGGGATGCCACGGACCGACGTTGTCATGTTGCGGATGAACAACAATATTGGTACCGACATCACCACGATGGAAATTTCGCCCGCTGGTGCCAACCAATGGGTCACGGTTGTCAATGGTCGTCAAGTGAATGGTACATTCCAAAACAATAACTTCCAACTATTCCGCACGGTAATTTATGGTGGTATGAACACCTTCGATTTCCGTTTGAATGGTGTGGTATGGAAAAATGTTATGCTCACAAATGACACCGAAATTACCTTCGGTTATGATTACGAACCCATCATTGTGCAAGTTTTGAGCACCCACAACAGCTGGCAGTAAGTAACCGTTTTGGTGTTCTGTATATTGCCTGATTAACACAGAAAACCGATAACAAGACACCCCCTGATACGAATGTATCAGGGGGTGTCAAATATACCAAAATCGTCGACACAAGGTGGGGCTTATAGATTCACCCCTTGTAAACCGGCCAGCACGCCGATTTCGCCGACATGAAGCGAGGGGTGCAGTGTGGTGTAGTTCACCACAAATTGATCGATGGTGAGGTTGCCCCAATATGAGACCACCCCTTCGGCGATGGCTGGGATACAGACGGATTCGCCGATGACGACGGCACGCATGTGGGCTTCGTCCCAGCGTTGGCCGGTGCGTGACGCATCAAAGGCATTGAGTGATGTGGTGCCTTGGGCGGCGACGGCAGCGGCATATTGTTGGAGTTCGGCGAGATTAATGTGTTGGGACAACACCTCGACATCGGTAATCGGCATGGCAGTGCCCATATCGCCGTAGGGGATGGCGAGGCGCTGCGTCCAATTGGATTGCGAATGGACTTGGGGCACATTGGCGACAAAGCGACTCAAGGTGATGTCTTCGATGCGCAATAAATGCCAAATATTCCAGACAATCGAATTGCAGGTGGCAGTGGGGCGGGTGCGCAACTGGGCTTCGCTTAGTTTTTCAAAAAAGCGTGGAATGGTATTGCTGTGCAGGTGGGCGTGATTGCGTTTGATGGCGTCAATCATGAAAAAAGCTCCTTTCGATCGCATACGTCGTTGCGATTATTGCAAATAATCCTACTTATTGTACATGGGCCATAATTTGGCGCTGGCTCGCTCGTACTGCATGGGGTAATGGGCCGTCTCACCGAGGGCCACCGCAGCTCGCCACGGCCAGTGGGGGTCATCGAGGAAGGCCCGTCCGAGGGCGATTTGGTCAGCTTCACCGTTGGCGAGGATTTGTTCGGCAACCAGTGGGTCGCTAATCATACCAACGGTGCGGGTGGTAATGCCTACTTCGCGTTTGACGCGGGTAGCAATCGGCACTTGGTAACTGGGAGCGACGGCCACTTTGGCATCAGGTGAGGCACCACCACTCGACACACAAATGAAGTGCAACCCGGCGGCTTTGAGCAGGGCGGCTTGGGC
>CANFUF010000126.1 GCA_947450095.1 Roseiflexaceae bacterium | reverse complement strand
CCGAACGATGTGGTCCAAATCGCCGCTGGCGACCGCCACACGGTATTATTACGTGCCAACGGTATGGTGGTAGTGACTGGCCTGGCGAGTCAACGTACAATTCCCGGCGACCTAACGGGCAAAACCATTGTCGCCGTGGCGGCTGGGAGTGATAGCTCCCTAGCGCTCGATAGCACCGGTACCCTCTATCAATGGGGTGGTCCGGCAATTCCCATGCCGGTGACGAGCGATGTAACGGCGATTTTTGCCCGTGGGACGCTATATGGAGCGGTGCGGAGTAATGGTGATTTGATTGTGTGGGGTGCGCCGGTGGTGGATTTGACGCCCACTGCACCAGCTACCATAATCAATAATTCCACGACGGGGTGTCCCTGTTTGCGTTTCCCTAATATGAGTGGCGTCCAAGATGTGGCGGTGGCGCAATGGGGCATCGCTGTGGAACAACGCAGTGGGCTGGTGCTGGCATTGCCGTATAGCGGGGCAAGTATCCCTAGTGATATCCCCGTGCGTGCGCTGCAATTAGGCATGCATCCGAGTAGTAATACCGGTTTGGTGGTACAGGCCATCAATACGCCACCCATGCAAGCAACAAATACCGCTATTCCCCAATTGAGCATACGACTCCCCCAAGAATTCAATACCATTGGCAAGGTGAGTGTATGGGGTGGCAGTAGTGCCATCCGCACAATTCCGAGCAATGCCCAGAATTCGGTCATCCAAGTTGTCGCCGGGAGTGGGCATATTGTTGCCTTGCGGAGCGACAGCGTGGTCGTGGCATGGGGTGATAACGATGCCGGTCAACAGACCGTCCCGCTGAGTTTGACGACGGTCCGTCCCTTAACTGACCCGTTGCGGGTGGTGGCTGTGGCCGCAGGAGCCAATTTCTCATTGGCATTACGCGCCAATGGGAGCGTCGTAGCCTGGGGAGATAATACGTATGGCCAAAGTAGTGTGCCTCCCGCCTTGACGGATGTGGTGCAGATTAGTGCGGGGATGCGGCATGCGCTGGCGTTGCGCAAAAATGGTACTATAGTCGGTTGGGGCGACAACAGTTTTGGGCAAATTACTATTCCTCCCGTGTTGGGTGTCGCCAAAATCAGTGCCGCCGGCTGGCATTCGCTCGCCTTGTTGTACAACAATACCGCTGTGGCATGGGGGCGTAACGATAGTGGCCAAACGACATTGCCCGCCCTCACTAATGTGGTTGATATTGCGGCAAACAATGGCGATAGCGTCGAATTATTGGCCGATGGTCGTGTGGTGGTCACGGGCGATGCCAGTTTTGGGCAAAAAAGTAGCCCAACCGGGATATTTCAGCGGATTGGCGCCGGTAATTATCATATCCTCGCGGTCGATAATAGCGGCCAAGTCGTGGGATGGGGCTTGAATGCCGATATGCAAACCACCGCTCCTCGTACCTTGCTCAATCCGTTCATGGTGGTGGGTGGGGGCGATTTCAGTGTGGCGCTAGCTGCCGACATCGTAAGTAATCCCACTGCGACGCCCACGGCGTCGGCCACCGCCTTTGCCAATATTCCCCTCGTGCCGACCTTTGCGCCACTGACAGCCTATAGTGGTAATAGTGCCTGGGATTTAGGGGGGATTCCGGCCCTGACCGACAATGATATTAGTAGCGTGGCGATAACGAGTGATACCATCGCCATCGTGCATAGTGACAATACGTTGACACTCAATGAATCAGGCAGCGCGACGACGCTGCCAGGCTCAGTCACTAGTAATGTACAAGCAGTGGGTGTCGGCACTGGATTTGGGGTGGCGCTCAAACGTGATCACACCGTACGTTTGTGGGGGACACCACCGACGATTCCGGCAGTAATCAATCGCAACATCAACGAACTTGCCGTCAATAGCGCGCATCTGCTGTTGTTGAATGCGGCTGGGCAACTCTGGTCGAATCAATTTGATACGCGCAGTCCGGTAGTCATCCGGCATATTGCCGCTGGGCCTGATTTTGCGGTGGCTATCGGTGAAAACGGCCAACCCTATGTGTGGGCAGCGAACAGCGATGAAGGCCTGCAAACCTTCCCGCCGGCCGCCACGACATTGGTTGAAGTAGCGGCCGGGACATACCACATCGTGGCCTTGCGAGCTGATGGACGGGTGGTGGCGTGGGGGGCTGGCAGCCACGATGTGGGCCAAGCCGATGTCCCGTATCGGGCGTTGTCAAACGTGGTGGCCATTGCTGCCGGTGCGCAATTTAGCATCGCGCTCCGCGATGATGGCAGCCTCGTGGCGTGGGGCGATGTGCCTGCAGGCACATCGCCCCAACTCACCAATCTCGGTGCCGATCGTAATGTGGTGGCCCTCACTGCGGGGGCGGGGGTCGTGGTGGCATTCAAAAAAGGTGCTGCAGTAGTCGGAACAACCACCCGCATTCCGAGTAGCACTCCCCTACGTATCCCCACCATGACACCGCAATCATTTGACAATGTCATCCTCTCCAATCAACTGGGTTGGTTTCGGATGGGTGATACTGCCCAAACACTCCAATACGTGGGCATGGCTGGCCCTTACCTCTGTACCGCACCGTCGGCCTGTCCACAAAGTGACCCCAATGGGGTGCGCCAACGAGCGGCGCGCTTTGCGGCGGCGAGTGGCGACGAATTAACCAGCACCAACAAATTGACGTTGTCTGGTACCTCGTTTACGGCGAGCTACTGGATGCGGCGTGACCGCATCAATACCAATGATGTGGCGTTGAGTCTGGGGACGCCGGCCAAACGGACGTTTTTGAGTATGGGATTTGACAGCGAAAACCGCATCTACTGTAGTTTTTATGGCGATGATTTACGCAGTACAACCTGGTATACCGATAACGATTGGCATCATTATGCCTGTAGCTTCGACAAAACAAGTTTGGTGCGTCAGCTCTACCGTGATGGCGTGGTGATTGCCCAAGACGTCGCCGGTGGTGCATTTACGGCGCCAGCAGCGTCACTAGTGCTTGGCTGGCGTAGTGACAATGCTGGTGGCTTAGTGGGGAGCCTCGATGATGTCGTCATCTACAATGTGGCGCTAACTGCCAGCCAATTGTTGACCTATACAAACCTCCCGAGTAGTGGGCGGATTGCCGACATTGGTTTTGATGACATCATGTTGCAGAGCAATGCGCCCAATCGCACGCGCCTCGGTTGCATCGTGACCATGCCCTGTCCGAATGTGGTGGTTGATAGTCACGACGTCCAGGCATTGGTTTTCACTGGCAGTGAACAAATGCAAAGTAGTGATACGCCAGTGTTGACCAACGGATTCACGGTGGCGTATTGGGCCAAACGCACCGCCACTAGCCTCAACACCGTCGTGATGCATGGCACCACGAGTGCCAAACGCTTTAGTGCGGGATTTAATAGCGACAACACGCCATATTGTGCAATTGGTACCACCAAAGTCAGCGGGACGGCGATGGATACTAATTGGCATATGTATGTCTGTGTATTTGACAAAGCTGCGGGTAAATTGGGTTTGTCGGTAGATGCCCAGACGCCGCAACTCATCACTGCCGCCTATAGTGACAGTGGCGCCGTGTTGGTTGGCCGGGCGCCGGAAGCCAATAGCGGTTTTCGGGGCTACATTGATGATCTCGTGATTTCTGGGATGCCCTTGTCGCATGCGGCGATTGGGCAGTTGTATAACAGCACCAACCCGGTGAGCCCAGTGTTGACGGCCACCCGCAATCCGGCGTTGCCCGCATTGACCAAATCGCCGACCTTTACGACCGTGCCATCGCTGACGGCACTGCCTACGTTGTTCAAAACCAAAACGGCGCTGGCGTCTACCCAAACAATCTCAATTATGTACATCACCAATACCTCTACGCCGAGTAGCACTGGGACAGCGACAATTACCTCTACGCCGAGTAAGACATATACGAGTACCCGGACAACGACCCGGACGGCGACGGCCACGATTACCCAAACCCCCACGGCCTCGAAGAGCACCACGATTACTCCGACGCCTACGATTACGTTGACCGCTACTATCACCAACACGGCGACAGCCACGCCGAACAATGGCATAACCTACACACCATCCGATACCCGTACGCCGTTTATGCTGACGCGCACGATGTTGGCTCGCCAAAGTCCGACCTTTTTTGCACAAACCCGCACCGCCACCTGGTTTGCCGTCCGTGCCAGCCAAACCAGTTTGGCAATTACCGCTACGGCCATCCCGACAGCCACCTATCTAGCGCGCTTTACGCAGACTGCAGCGGTCATCCAAACCTTGACCGCCTACCCGGTACCGGCCAGCCCGACCCGCTCTAGTACGCCCTACCCCTCACCCAAACGCTGAGCACGAACGACAGGTACGCTCAAATACCTCATTCCGTGGGATGCGGAGTGAGGTATTTTTTATATAAATAGTGAGAATTTCCCGAAAAATATTCATTATTACCACACTAATACGATATTTTGCGAGCTTAAGTAAGCATATTATTTTTTGGCAGTGCAGTGATATGCACAATACCAATGCCATAGGTTAAATAAATAATTGTTAATTGTTTCACCGCTATTGATAATAAAATAGACATAATGCATGAATTAAATGTCGAATACCATTAGCCATAATTGGGTATTGATGCTGTATATGTAATACTTAATGTAGCTGTTGGAATAATTGACATATTGTAAATGTTCATTTACAATATGTCATCAGAATAATTACCGTGAGAATAATATGCCAAAGTTGCGTTACACCATTACATGGTTATATGTTGTTGTATTGGTAATATTGACGTTAATAGGCTATACCATCGTCATAATAGTAAATAATTTATCCCCTGCAATCCAGGCCAAAAATGCATGGGAAATGGCGAAACTGAGTGGTAGTTATTCGTTTCGCACTGATATTGATCAGCGTACTGCGCCGGTACCAAATATTGCGAATTATGGTCGTCCTGCACAACATACGCAATTACGCATTGAAGGACGGAGTGATGAAGCGACGCAATCTGCAGAGTTAACCTTGACCAACATCACGTCTACCGGCGAATCGCGTATGTACATCCGTCGGGTGCATGGTCGTACCTATGTCATGCGTGACGATGGCACCTGGCAATCCGCATCCACTGATGCACTCGTCGGGCAATTGAGCGGGTTAACCTATTTGGCGGGTATGAAGGATGTGCGCTTACAAGGGGCGGCAGGATATGCGTTTGGCTTTGATGGCAAAGCATTTACCGATCATATTCAGCGCTTACTCCATATGGATTCACTCCACGGGATTACCTATAACGACCAAACATACCAGGCAGCCCAGTCCGAACAATTGCGGTTGAGTAGTGGTAATGGCCAATTAAAAATTGATTCTCAAGGACTGCCCAAACAATTGGTGCTCCAACTGTTATTACCGCAAACCGTGCATGAAACAGCAACAAATCTCGATATTCACATGGAGTTTTTTGGGTATGCGCGGACGGGTCTGGAGCTGCGGGCATTGTGGAACCAGCCATTGTTTGTGTTGAGTCGGTATGTTGGCATCGATGTCGCTACGTTGCATAGCTGGTTCATAGTGGCATTGAGTCTGGCCGTATTATTGCTCTTGATTTCTATTATTCAGTTGTTTGGACGGCGGATGTATTTGCCGGTGACTATGCTGGTGGTGGCGATGACTATTTATCAGCCATTTAGCAACATCCCCGTGACACATGCCACCACGACCTCAACTAACCAGCCCACAACGCCATCGACACCACCGAGCAAACCAAAAGTATTTAATCCATTGGTGTCACCACTGGACCAGCCCATGGGCATCGTGCTTCCGGCTGCGGGGGTGACGAGCCCTCGTAATATGCGGGTCGTTACTGCAGGGCGGTCACGTGTTTTTGAGGCTGGTACGAGTACTGATTGTAGTGCGCTCGTTGAAGCCGATAAAACCACTGATACTGATGGTGATGGTCTCTCCAACGATCAAGAGTGTGTCTATGGTACATCGCTTACCAGCTCCGACTCTGATAGTGATGGTCTGACTGACCTCCAAGAAATCCGGCTAGGAACGAGCCCTACCCAAAAAGATACCGACAACGATGGGTTGTCAGACTATATAGAAGTCACTGTCCCAACTATTATTGACGGGAATAAATATTATTCATCACCGTTCGTGGGTGATACCAATGGCGATGGGTTTAGTGACGGGGTTGAATGTGCAGAACGATTGAAAAGTGCAACCCCAACCGCAGATTGTTATGACACAGATAATGACAAAATCCCCAACTTTCTTGATAACGATGATGACAATGATGGGGTACCAGATAATACTGATTTGACCCCGCTCAACAACAACAATACGGTATTTGGTGATGCAAATCCCTATGGTTTGGTCATCAATGGCTTGCCCGCAAACAACAAACCTGTGACGGTAGAGCTCCAAATTCGACCCACTGATGCCAAATTACTGTATGCCAATAATGCGGTTTTGGACTGGCCAAGCAACGATAAAAACGGGCGTATTCAACGGACCACCGATACGACATTTGCCACCACGACAAGTACTGATATCGTGACCCCAACAGGGAGTGTCAATCCACTTGCAAATGACCCAGCATCGCAAAACGGCGATATCAAGGTCACCGCACTTCTCGAAATCAGGATTGACATCAGTAATATGAGCAATGGTGATTATGGTAATTTGCCGGTATTACCATGTAAGGCGACCAATACGTGTGCGGCCGATCAATCGCTCCGTCCGAGTTGGATTGATACCACCAAACTTGCCCCATATGGGATTAGTGTCGGGTGGAGTTACGATACTGACGGTATATCAAATACCAATGAATTGACGTTGAATGTGCCATTGTCTACGGTTACCGATGATAGTGGTACGGCTGTCGCCTATAACGCGATTATGTATTATGCCAATAATCATGCGTGGGGGACGTCCCATAAATATCGTTTGCAATGGCTTATTTCGTCGCTCCAAAATCAATGTACCGACACAAATGTAGCTTGTGATGACAGTAGCCGCGCCGAAAAAATAAGCCGGGTGCATTCATACTATAGTGATTGGAAGCTTGTGGGGATTACGGCAACTGAACAAAGTGGGGTAGATGCCGCAATTATCTACGAAGATACCAGTAAACCTGTAGTAAGCGATCCCCAGAAGCGCCGTTTGAGTATCGCCCAAATCACTAAAGCATTGCAAATGCATTACCTCAATACGCCATATTTAAATGTGACTGATAGTAACCCGCAGAAATCAATTGTTGCATTATTTAATAATACGAATACAGCGATTACAAACACCTATGGCATCGATGGCACTGCCACGAAAGTATATACGACAAGTTACGCCACCGATAAAGACTTTATCAAAATCTTGGCAGAAGTGCCCAAACTCCTCAATGCAAATTTGTGTGTAACAAAAAACCAAGTCAACTGTAGCAATGTGAATGGCGTCAATACCCCCAATGCAACGGCCATGACTGCGTGTCAAAACGATACCTCGGTGATTTGTCGCCCCGGCATGATTGTGATGAATGAAGTGCGGAGCCGGCGGGCAACATTCGATGATGCCACAACACAGTTGGCGTTTTCGAGTGATATCGTAGTTGGTACATCACGCATGTTTTATGGTCAGATGTTTATCGTGAGTGATGGGAAGTGGCAGGCCTTTAGCCAGAGTGATTTGATGAGCGAAATTGCGATTGCAGAGGCAAACATCCCCGCCCCAACGGTAGCGCCTGATGCAACGCTCACATTACCAGAATGGCAAAATTATTTCCGATTATTTATTCAGAGTTATATTGCCTCATTTGCCCAGACCAATATTGCCATGTTTATGCAGGGTACTGCGGACGCCCTCGCCAATAATCCACCAGGCAATCAGGTGGTCTCCCCCAATATTACTTGGAACAGCGAAATTGTACAATTGTGGAGTGTGTGGGGATCAATTATTGAACAAAGTACGAATGATGACCCTGCAAATAAATCACAAATTGATAATACTGGTTATGCATCAAATAGCGTATCCAAACTCGTGGATATGATGAAAACTATCGCTGAGTTTAATGTTGAGGCAGAAAACTCATTTGGGGCAAACAGTTCAACGGCGATTGCCGGGTTAGGGATAGCGGTGGCGATGGCCTCGCTGGCTATTTCGATTGCGCAACTGAGTGGATCACTGACATCGGATAAAGACACGCTCATTATCAACAATACCCTAGGGAGTATTAGTTTGGTATTGGGGATTGTGGCACTCGTGCAAGCTGTAAATGAGTTTCGTGCCGTGACCACTGCCGCGACTACGGCAAGTGCTGCTGCGACCACCGCGGCTACCACTGCTACGGCGGTGAATGCTGCGGCAAAAACTACAACGACATTAGCGAAATTTGCCAAGGCGTGTGCGATTGTGGGGGCTATTATTGCCGTTGCGGCGACATGGGTGGTCGCAGGATTTGCGATTGCCAATGCCAAATTTGCCTATCAAATTGTGAATGCCGTCGCATCAGCGATTGGCATGACGATTGCGATTGTCGTGTTAGCTGTGATTAGTTTTATTCCGGTAATTGGCCAAGTGATTGCGGCGGTTGTGGCGGTGCTCGACGGTATTGCGGCAATTGCGTGTGCGAATTTATCGACCCGACAGCTACGGAGCACTGCCGCCCAATGGTTATGTGGGGGAATTACGGGACTTCTCGCCAACTTCTTTACGTTTTCCAAAACATCAGTACTGGTTGATTCAGATGATATATATTCACATTATCGCAAAATTGATGACAATTCATCGCTCCAACATAAACTACAAGGATATGTAAAAGATAATGCCTTTGACTATACGCTAGATGTTACTGATCACATCGAAAAAATGCCCTTTCCGGCAGCCTGGCAAGCACTATTTTATTTTTGGCAGTGGAATGATGATATTCGTAAATCATCATATCGTTATGCCTTAGGGCCGAGTGATGTCGATTTGCGTGGTTCATTTGATGTGGGCAGTGACTATAACGCATGGGTTGCAGATGGAGACAAAATCACCATCCCCGATGATAACGAAACATATACGTATACCTATAAAAAAAGTGTAAATTTGCAGGTGCGTCAGCCATTTACCACGACGGGTATCAATCAAAAATCATCAGATTTGTATCTTTCGAAAGCCTATAAAGTGCGTGAACAGGTCTGCTTTACTATCCCGCTATTTTTGCTGTTTTGGTTTATACCGCTGCCAGTCTGTTATTTACGCACGCACGATGCCAAAGAAGATGCACTCGCGGTATATAAGTCGGATAGTGTGATTAATGACATTTTCCCGACGACAATGAATGGTTTTATGACGATGAAGCCCGGTGCGGCTGCTGGACGGTATACCTTTGCCTGGAATGATGCGGCGAATCCCATCAAATTCTCTGATTTTGTTGATGCTGATAATGATGGATTGACTGCCGCAACGGAAGTAAGTATTGGCAGTCGGGATGATTTATTTGATACCGATGGCGATGGGATTAGTGATAATCGCGAAAAATTACTCCAGACATCACCGACAAATGTCGATTCTGATGGGGATGGCTTGAGTGACTATCAAGAATTGCAATATGGTACCGACCCGAACAAACCCGATACCGATGGTGATGGGTTGCGTGATGGTGAAGAAATCGTCCGCGTCGAATGCACGTCTGTAGGAGTGAATTGTCATCGGGTGGGTGGCTGGGATGTTACGTACTTCATTGAAAATAAGGGGACACCCCAAGCAAATCCCTTGGTGACATGGGTGCAGTCAGACCCACTTAATCCCGATGCAGATAGTGATGGGCTCATCGATTTACGTGAGCGTATATTGGGGACGAGTCCTTTTGCCAAAAACAGTCCCGATATCGTGGGATTTGAGGATATCAAGGTCCACGATGCCGGCGCACCACAGGTAATGTTGAATTTTGAAGATGCTACTGGTTCACGCCGGATTACTACGGCAAATGGCACTGATAATGCACCGGTAAGTTGTGGTAATAATATAACTGTAGTGGCTGATACCATTGATAATCGGGCGACCAATTCCGCCACCTTTGGGACTGGTGGCTGTGTGGTGACCAATAGTGCGCCCGCAACACAGTTTAGTGTGGCGATGTGGGTCAAGTTTG
>CANFUF010000125.1 GCA_947450095.1 Roseiflexaceae bacterium | reverse complement strand
GGCTTGGATGGTCCAACGCCCTTCGCCACTGTCTTCGACATAACCTTTGATTTGGTCGAGGTTGGGGTCTTGTGAAAAAGCCGTCTCGGCCAATTCGAGCAACCATGAGCGTACCACGCTGCCGTTGTTCCACACCTTTGAAATAGCGTGCATGTCGAGGTTGAAATCTTTGCGGGCCTGCATGATTTCGAAGCCTTCGGCATAGGCCTGCATCATGCCGTATTCGACGCCGTTGTGGACCATTTTGACAAAGTGCCCACTACCCACTGGTCCACAATGCAAATAGCCATCGACAGGTGCGAGGTCAACAAAGGCTTGTTCGAGGCGCTTGACGATGGCTGGTTCGCCACCCACCATCAAACAAAAGCCCTTTTCGAGGCCCCAAATGCCACCCGACGTGCCTTGGTCAATGTAGTTGATCCCTTTGGCGGCGAGGAGCGGTGCGCGGCGAATGTCGTCGTTGAAGTTGGTGTTGCCGCTGTCGATCAGGGTATCGCCGGGGCTGAGCAGGGGCACGAGATTTTCGATCATTTGCTCGGTGGTGGCACCAGCGGGCAACATAATCCAGATGGCGCGTGGGGCTGGCAAGGCAGCCACCAGTGCCGGTAGGTCGTAGGCGGCGACGGCGCCATCTTTTTCGAGTTCTTTGATGGGGTCGTGGCTCCGGTTGTTGACGACCACGCGATGCCCGTGGCGCAACCAGCGCCGTGCCATGCCGGCACCCATCCGACCAAGCCCGATGATTCCGATGTCCATGGTGATGCTCCTTTACGGTACATACATACAGAAACCGGACATCGAATGCATCGATGCCCGGTTAACGTTTAACTGGAGCGGGAGACGAGATTCGAACTCGCGACCTAAACCTTGGCAAGGTTTCGCTCTACCAACTGAGCCACTCCCGCATTGCGTTGAGAGAATAATAGCATACTCTTTTTGAGAATGCAAATCGAATTTGGCTTTTTTTGCAAAATTGGTCAGGATGACATAATCGCCATCCTGACCCAGGCTAATCGTTATTTGTGGTCGCCAAGTGCTTGTTTGATCCCCGCAATCAAGGTTGCTTTGTCCGCATCACTCAAAACGGCATCACTATGGATCAACGTGTAGTAGGCAGGTGGCATTTCGCCTTCATTGATGTGGTCTGTTGCATGATCAATCAGGGTATCAACCGTCACCGGGGCATTAGGATCTTCACCGGCGTGATGATGCTGGTGACTATTGGCCAACATCCCGGCCACATCCGAGAAGTTGTAGGTAGCTCGGCCTTCATCGATATGACGCACTACATACCACGACACGGGTGCTACATAGGCATACCACGGCCACACAGTCTCGTTGCTGTGGCAGTCATAGCAGGCCCGTCGTGCAATGGCTTCGGCCTTGGGGTCGGCAAAGACCACCGGATCGGGGGCTACTGGATTGGTGCGTTGCACCGGCACAAATTGGATGAGGGCAATCACAATGATGAGTCCGTAAAGGACGCGACGTGCAGTAAACATTAGTAGGCTTTCTTTTTAGAAAATAATAACGTAATTGACTCGCCTATAGATCACAATGTGCGCATGGCGATGCGGACACCCAGCTACGCTACGCAAGCGTAGGCATTGGCTGTGGTGCAGTTGGGGAGCGCGTCAGTGCATGGCTTATTGGGGTGGTGGTAACAGTGGCGGGGTAGCAATACCGTAGAGCATCAATTTTTTGGTCAATAATGCTTCAATAAAGTAGAATTCTTTGATGGTCAAAAAGCGACTGATAATTACGATATGCACTGCCGCTGGTGTATAGGGCGGGCTGATAAATTGATTGGGGGGCAGCGGTTCATTGGCTACTGAGACCAGCATGTCACAATCGGCGCCGTGGTGATGCATATGTCCGGTGTGCATCATACAATGCACGATACAGCCCCATGGCAAAGCTCCCGCCACTATGATGGCGAGGAATCCCTGTAATAGGTGGTTGTGCATGCGTTGCCGAAAGGACATGGTCACTCCTCTTCCGTGAGGCTTATTGTACGTCAAAAAAGCCCACTTCTTGTCGAAACAAGAAGTGGGCTGAATTTTTTAGAAAAAACGTTAGTGGCTGGCTAGGGCTTGATTGATGCCAGCAATCAACGTTGCTTTGTCTGCAGCACTCAAAATTGCATCCTTATGGATGAGGGTGTAGTACGACGGTGGCATACTGCCCTGGTCAATGGTTTCTGCGGAATGTTCGGCCAATTCTGCTACTGTTGTTTGTTCGCCACCTTCGCCACCTTCGCCACGCCGGGGTTGCGCCAACGTACCGGCCACATCCGAGAAATTCAGGCGGGAACGCCCTTCTTCGACGTGATTGATGGTGTACCACGAAAACGGTGCGATGTATGAATACCACGGCCAGGTGGTTTGATTGCTATGGCAGTCGTAGCAGCTCCGTTTGGCGATGGCTTCGGCTTTGGGGTCAGCAAATACCACTGGGTCGGCGGCAGGTGGGTTGCTGTGTTGGACGGGGACAAATTGGATTAATGCAATCAGTACAATAAATCCGACAATCAGACGACGGGGGGTAAACATACACGAAACCTTTCTACAAATGATACTTCTTTGTTATGCCATAGAAAAATGAGAGAATGGCATATGTTTTATGAAAATTCCCTCTAAATTCATACGAGGACAAAATAAGTATACCAGTAGTTTTTTGAAATCGCGAATCGAGGCCACAGATTTTTGCTGTTAATAGACAATACAATGTATATAGTAAATTGTCATTTGACATCGTCAATAGTATCAATAAAAAGTGTTAAAATAGAATAGTCAACTCTATTGATGTGGGCGTATGAGCGAATTTTTAGCAATCGACACTATCGTAACCGGCACACTTTCTGACTATCGCATTTTGGGGATGGTCGGACGTGGTGGCATGGGTGCAGTTTATCGTGTGATGCGTTTGGCGGATCACACGGTATGGGCCCTCAAAGAAATGCGTCCTACCGAAGAAATGCGCCCCGTCGAGGATGCCGATCAGCGGCGGCTTTTTTTGCAAGAAGCCGAATTGTTGCGCACCTTGTCGCACCCCAATCTCCCCGCCGTGTCTGAAATATTTGTCCACGACGGCCGTCCGTGTATCGTGATGGAATTTGTGGCAGGGCAGACACTCGACGAGCGCATCCGGGTCGCCAATGCTGCCTTGGCTGCGCCGCAAGTCATTAGTGTTTGTATCCAAGTCGCCCGCGTATTGCATTATATGCATACGCGCACGCCACCGATTATTTATCGTGATGTCAAACCATCCAACATCATGTTGCGGGCTGACCGCGTCATCAAACTCATCGACTTTGGTGTCGCACGTACCTACAAACGTCGCCAAACTAAAGACACCGTTGCCATGGGGTCAGCCGGCTATGCGCCACCCGAGCAATACGGCAAAGGCCAAACCGATTCCCGTTCTGATGTTTATGGGCTCGGGTCCACCTTGTTGCATTTGTTGACCAACATTACTCCAGTCCCACTCCATCAACCGACGGTCGGCTCGATCAAACGCTTGAATGTCACCGTCACTAGTGAGCTCGAATTAGTGATTATTCGTGCCATGGAGCACGATCCTGATCGCCGCTACCAAACTGCCGCCGAAATGGCGGAGGCCTTGATTGGGTGCCTCGATGAGGAATACGTCGATCCTACCATTGGTGTGACTCCGCCCGCAATTATCCCCGCAGGGCATACCGACGGGATTCAAATTTGTACTGGTTGTGGTCATGTCAATCGTGGCGATTCGCGTTTTTGTAGTAGCTGTGGCATGCCCCTCGGTGCCAACGAACCGCGCTCGGTGTTGCTCATCGTGGCATCACCTCGTGGCTCGCAGCGCGTGCGCCTCGACCGCTTCCCTGCGCGCATTGGCCGCCGTGATGCTGCCCAACGCCTCTACCCCGAGATTGATTTAGCCGATTACGATCGTGGCGTCGCCTCGCGGAATCATGCCTTGATTATCGAACAAGACGGCGAACATTTGCTCGAAGACCTTGCCTCGCTCAATGGCACGGCCCTCAACGGCACCAACGTCCCTTCCCATCAACCGCAACGCCTGCGGCCTGGTGACCGTATCCGGATTGGCGAAGTCGAAATCGAATTCCGCTGGGAGTAATCAATGAAACCTCGTGTCCTCGTGTTGCGTGCCGCTGGGATTAATCGTGATGGTGATGCGGCGCGGGCCGTGACGATGGCTGGCGGTGATCCCGATTTGGTACATATTGGACGCATCGTCGATGGCAGTGTGTCGATATTTGATTATGCGATGATTATCGTCCCTGGTGGTTTTTCATATGGTGATCACCTCGGGGCGGGGCGCTTACTCGCCGTCGATTTGATGCACCGTTTGGGTGATAGCATGCGCCGCTTCGTCGAAGACGGCCGCAGTGTACTGGGCATCTGTAATGGATTCCAAGTCTTGGTCAAGTCAGGATTACTTCCGGGCAATATCCACGCCTCGTTGACCCACAATGCCTCACAACGCTTCGAATGCCGGTGGGTGCGCATCCAAGCGCAACCCGGCAATTCGATTTTTACCCAACACATGACCGACCCCATCGAAGTACCGGTGGCGCATGGCGAAGGTCGCTTTGTCACTAGCGCCCCCGCCGAGCTCACCCAATTACAAGCCGCTGGCCAAGTAGCCTTTTGTTATATTGATGAACATAATGCACCGACCGAGGCCTACCCTGCCAACCCCAACGGTTCACGCTTGGGGATTGCCGGCGTCTCTGATCCCACCGGGCGCATTCTCGGCTTGATGCCCCACCCCGAAAACGCCGTGGTGCCGTGGCAACACCCCCGCTGGACCCGCGAACAACGCACTCATGGCGATGGGTTGGCCTTGTTTCGCAATGGTATTCAATGGGTCAGCCATATCTAGCCGTTACTTTTTTGAAAAAATAATCTCCGTGGCGTTGTGCACCCATTGTCAGTCCATTGATTGTTACGGACTCTGTGGGTGCGCATGGCGTGTCTGCAACTGACAGACCGTGCCATTTTCGCAGTTTTTTAATGAGAGGAATCGTGACGATGCGGGTAATGATTACCGGATCAAGTGGCCAAATCGGTACCAACCTTGGCTTGCGGCTCCTCGACGCCGGCCACACGGTGTTTGGCATCGATCGCCGCCAAAACACCTGGACTGATCGCATCCCCACCCTCTTGCAAGACCTCAGCATGCCCTATCGCGATTTTGTGGGGGGGATTGGTGGTGCATCATACCCGCCGTGTGATGTGGTGGTGCATTTGGCCGCCAACGCCAAAGTGCATGAGCTGGTGCAGTACCCCCATCGTGCGCTCGAAAATATCACGGTGACTTTTAATGTGCTGGAATATTGTCGTCAGCAACAGGTGCCGGTGGTTTTTTCGTCATCACGTGAAGTGTATGGTGACATCCAGCGCTACCTCACAGAGGAACGTACTGCCGACTTTGCCTTTGCCGAAAGTCCCTACTCCGCCAGCAAAATCGCCGGGGAGTCGTTGGTTTATTCGTATGCGCGTTGTTATGGGTTGCGCTACCTGGTTTTTCGCTTTTCGAATGTCTATGGGCGCTACGACAATGATATTGAGCGGATGGAGCGGGTCATCCCATTGTTTATCCGCGAATTACAGGCCGGGCGACCAATTACCGTTTTTGGCCGCGAAAAAACCTTGGATTTTACGCATGTCGATGATTGTGTTGATGGGATTATCCGGGGTATCGAGGCCCTCTATGCCCATAGGATTGATGCCGAAACGATTAATCTGGCCTATGGCAAAGGCAACACGCTCGTGGCCATGGCGCAGTATGTGGCGCAGGCGTTGGAGATTGCCAATCCCGACATCCGCATCGAAGAAAGCAAGCGGGTCGGCGAAGTAACCTACTATATCGCCGATTTGACCCGTGCCCAACAATTACTCGGGTATGCCCCACAAATCGATTTAGCCCAAGGGATTGCCATGGCGGTTGCCTGGCAACAGCAAATTGAAAATTGAAAATTGAAAATTGAAAATTGAAAATTGAAAATTGAAAATTGAAAATTGAAAACAATACCTACGCCAAAATCTCACCCCTAGCGTCATTCCATGCCGGTTGCGTGGTTGATCCGGGTGCGAGGCATGCCTCGCACGTGCGATTGTGGATGGGCAACCGGCGTGGAATCTCCATGGGCTTGACAACGGATGTCATCTGTCTCGCACAGAGGGCGCAGAGCGCACAGAGGTGTTTTGTTGATTGTTGTGCGCCGATGTATGGCTGTCACACTTCCTACTTCCTACTTCCTACTTCCTACTTCCTACTTCCTACTTCCTACTTCCTACTTCCTACTTCCTACTTCCTACTTCCTACTTCCTACTTCCTACTTCCATAGCGTCATTCCATGCCGGTTGCCTTAGCAGCCGTCGCGTGGAATCTCCGAGGGCTGGCACCCAATGATGGTAGCGTCATACGACGTAAATTGTGCAATTCCTGACTGTACGGAGATTGCACTACGCCTTTGGCGCCATGCAATGACGTTGGGGGTGTGCCTCTGCGTCCTCTGTGTGCGCTGTGCGAGATAAGCACATACTCTGGAGACATAACAGCACCCCCCACCACAGCAGTGATGGGGGGTGAGCAACAGCAGTAAATGCGTTGATTGCCTAGACGGCGAAATTACTTGATTTCGACGGTGGCGCCGGCTTCGACCAGCTTGGCCTTGGCAGCATCGGCTTCTTCTTTGCTGACGGCTTCTTTGATGGCCTTGGGGGCACCATCGACCAAGTCCTTGGCTTCTTTGAGGCCGAGGCTGGTGAGTTCGCGTACCGCTTTGATGACTTGGATCTTGTTGGCGCCAGCTTCGGTGAGGATGACGTCGAACTCGGTCTTTTCTTCGACCACAGCGGCGACGGCGGCGGCGGCGGGAGCGGCAGCACCCATCATCATGGGAGCGGCGGCGGTAACGCCCCACTTGTCTTCCATGGTCTTCTTGAGTTCGACCAATTCAAGGACGTTCAAGGTTTCGATGCTAGCAATAATGCTGTTGATTTTGTCGTTCGACACGGTAGTGCTCCTGTTAGTTTAGACAGTCCGCAGTGATGCGGCTGATACACAATACAAAAAACTAGGCGGCCTTCTCTTCTTCCATTTTGTCGATACGGGCTTGTACCGCATAGACAACACTGGTAGCGGCGCTGTTGAGGACGTTGACGATTCCAGCGACTGGAGCTTCGACGACACCCAAAATTTGGGCCAAGGCTTCGAGGCGAGTTGGCATACTCCCGATAACGTCGATTGACGCATCGCCGGGTACATAGACATTCCCCAAAAGACCACCGCGGAAGGTGAGCTTTTTGGCAGTGACATTGTATTCCTTGAGTGCTTTGGCGACGGCGGCTGCATCGGTATAAGCGAAGCAGAGTGCCGTGGGGCCATACAAGGCGGGCTCGATGTCCCCATTACCGGTGGCACGGGCAGCGATGAGCGCTAACGTGTTCTTGGCAATGACGAATTCGCCGCCGAGTGGGCGAAGTTTGTTGCGCAATTTGGTGATTTCAGCGACAGTGATACCGCGGTAGTCAGCCACGATGACGGCTTGCATTTTCTGCATTTTGACCGTCAAATCGGCAACTTGTACAATTTTACGTGGTGTTGGCATTATTTCACCCCCTTCCTTTTTTGCGTTCGTTATAGAAAAACCAAACGGGCTACCGTATACGAGACACGGCAGCCCGTTGCAATGCACAGAAATGCACTATCGCTGGGTCTACCTCAGTCGGTGGATTGCTCCATTAAGCAGGTGGCGCCGACGATCTCTGGTAGTATTCGGTTCCGTTTGAAAATTAGGCGTTCATGGCCTGTGCAGCAGTGGGGTCAACGGGGATGCCGGGTCCCATGGTGCTGGTGAAGGTTACTGAACGGACAAAGGTGCCTTTGATTGATGATGGCTTGGTGCCTTTGACGGCTTCCATCAAAGCTGAGATGTTTTCGGTGATTTGTTGTTCACTGAAGCTCACCTTGCCCACGCCCACATGGAGCAAACCAGTCTTGTCATTGCGGAACTCGACACGGCCACCACGCACTTCGCGGATGGTACGGCTGAGGTCTTCGCCTGGGACAACGGTACCGCTCTTGGGGTTGGGCATCAAGCCGCGGGGTCCCAATTTACGGGCGACGCGACCAACCTTGGCCATCATATCGGTGGTGGCGATGGCGATGTCAAAATCGAAGAAGTTCTCACGGTCGATTTGGGCAATCAACTCGTCAGCACCAACGAAATCTGCACCAGCGTCACGGGCGGCTTGGGCTGCGTCGCCTTGGGCAAAAACCAAGACGCGCACAGATTTTCCGGTGCCGTGGGGCAGGGCGACTGTTGAGCGGATATTTTGGTCGGCTTGGCGTGGGTCAATGCCGAGGCGCAGGTGAACCTCGACCGAAGCGTCAAACTTGGTGAATGACGTTTCTTTTACCAAACGGACAGCGTCGGCAGGAGCGTGCAACTTGCTCTGGTCGACCTTCTTTAGTGCTTCGAGATACTTCTTGCCATGTTTCTTGGCCATTACAATCCTCCACGTGGTACATGCGGGGGTGACCCCCTCCCACGCCTAGTCAACTAATCTTTGATTGCGACGCCCATGCTCCGGGCCGTACCAGCGATGATATTTTCGGCGCCTTCAACGCTGGTGGCGTTGAGGTCCGACATCTTTTGCTCAGCCAATTGGCGCAATTGTTTGCGGGTAATTGAACCCACTGCACCACGATTGGGCGTACCTGAGCCACGGGTGATACCAGCTGCTTTACGCAACAAGTCTGACGCCGGGGGGGTCTTGAGCACAAAGGTGAACGAGCGATCGCTGTACACGGTGATTTCGACGGGGATGGTGCTACCGGCCTGTGAGGAAGTTTTTTCGTTGTATTCCTTCACGAAGGCCATGATGTTGATACCGTAGCTACCCAAGGCCGGACCGACCGGGGGTGCTGGGGTTGCCTTGCCGGCCGGCAATTGCAACTTTACGACACCAGTTACTTTCTTAGCCACAGAACTGCTCCTTATTCGACGCCTTTGGTTACCTGCAAGAAGTCGAGATCAACACGGGTTTCACGTCCAAAGAATGATACCAAGACTCGTACACGCCCACGCTCTTGATCGATGGAGTCGACTACTCCTTCGAAGTCGGTAAAGGGCCCGTCGATAACCTTGATGGTCTGACCCACTTGATAGGTGACCTTCACCTTGGGTTCGACCGTCTCCATTTGGCGCAAAATTGTCCGTACTTCTTGTTCATCGAGGGGCGACGGCTTATTGCCGTTCCCAACAAAACCCGAGACACCTGGTGTATTACGCACCAAGTACCACGCATCATCGTTCAATACCATGCGAATCAGCACATAGCCTGGGTAGACTTTGCGCAAAATCGTGCGGCGTTGACCGTTTTTGATTTCAATTTCTTCTTCGGTGGGTACGATAACATCAGAAATGATGTGTTGCATTTCACGTTGAGCAATGCGATTAAGCAAGTTGCGCGTGACTTTGTTTTCGTAACCAGCATAGGTCTGGATCACATACCAGCGCAGATTGTCTTCTGCGGGGATGTTGGCTGCTGCCGAAGAAGCATTGCTGTTATCTGACACTGATTCCCCCGCTTTCTGCGCGTTGTGCTACTTTGGCGAAAGAATTGTCTGCAAATTGAGCAATGCCCACGCAAAGAGTGAATCGGCTGAAAAGAGCACTATGGATGCAGTCAACGACAGCACGACAACCACGGCGGTGAGGCGCATGGCTTCTTCACGAGTCGGCCAAGTGACTTTGCGCAGCTCGCTTTGGGTTTCGCGGGCAAACTTCATCGCGGCTGAATCTGCGAGCCATTTCCACACACCAGTTGATTTGTTGTTTGTAGTGGTCATGATCTATTGCTCTCTGTGGGACAGTGCCCGTTACTAGACAAGATGATATGGAGTGGTGCGGCACCCGTAGGCACCGCACCACTCCTATGATTTAGTCCGTGATCTTCGAAACGACACCGGCACCGACGGTGCGGCCACCTTCGCGGATAGCGAAGCGCAAGCCGTCTTCGATGGCGACGGGTACGATCAACTCAACGGCCATTTCGATGTTGTCACCGGGCATGACCATTTCGACACCT
>CANFUF010000124.1 GCA_947450095.1 Roseiflexaceae bacterium | reverse complement strand
TGACGTTGAATGTCGATGGTACTGGGCTTTGTGAGGCCCATACCGGCATCGGATTCCTCGATCATATGCTCACTTTGTTTGCCAAACATGGTTTATTTGACATAACCGTTAATGCGAATGGTGACCTGCATGTCGACGATCACCATACTGCCGAAGATGTCTGTATTTGTCTCGGCCAAGCACTTGACTTGGCATTGGCTGATCGCCGTGGGATTGTGCGGACGGCGCATAGTTTTGTACCGATGGATGAATCACTAGGGTTTGTGGCGGTGGATCTTGGTGGCCGTCCCTATGCGGTATTTGATGCGGAATTTGTGACGCCACGAGTGGGGAATTTGGGTACCGATTTGATTTTTCATTTATTCGAAAGTATCGCCATCCACGCTCGCATGAACCTGCATTGTCGCATCATGTACGGCAAAAACGACCACCACAAAGTTGAAGCATTGTTTAAAGCCTTTGGGCGGGCTCTCGATGCTGCCACCCGCATCGACCCGCGCTTGGGTAATGCCGTTCCCAGTACCAAAGGCGTATTATAGAAAAAAGTGGAGGAACGCGGTTTTACCGCGTTCCTCCACCTGGTGTGGTATCAAATTATTCGTTGTGCGTATGGATATGTGGCGCCACAATCATCAATCCCCAGCCTGCTACCCCTGCCAATACACTTACACCCAGCCAAATATGAATCGGCCAAACCACCACACTCGTGGCGGCTATGACGCCAAAGTAAGCCAAACAGACACACGTCGGCACCAGTACCGCGCTGATGCGCAGGCGGAGCTGTAGCGGTTGGGCGCGCAACGCATAAGCGATGAGCTCGCAGACCACACCCGTGGCCAGCGCCCCCCAACCAAAGCGGTATTGGTCGCCCATCAAGGCAACCAACAAGGCATTCGTGACAAGTACAAATGTCAGGGCGCCGATGGGCATGCGCTGGCGTTGCATCCAAAGTGCCACCCCGGCAGTGAGCATGGCGTTGGCGAGTAACCCTACGATACCGACCATGACGCCTGTATCACCCGAGCGCACCGTTTCGGGCCAGACAATGCCGTAAGGGTGATTGAACTGCAACATGAAGGTAATGACACTCCAACCCGCCAACGTGCTCAAAATAAACGGGATGCGTTGTAGTGCTGATTGTTGCGGGTTGTCGTTGCGGGCATTGGCTACTACCACAAAAAACATACTACTTGCCAATGCCAAGTGGGGCGGGCTGAGTAATGGCTCGATCCCTACTTCAAATCCAAAAGTAGTATGCCACCACAAATCACCAATCCCCGCTAGTGCAAAAAGTGGTGCGGCGATAATCGCAGTGCGGATCGACGCCGGCAAGTCCCGTTGCCAGATTTTGCCGTTGAGGTGGGTAATAAGCACAACCAACGCCAATGTCAGCGCCGATGCCAAATAGCCCGAATAAAAGACCGCATGCCACGGCGTAAAAAAGGTATTGTCGACTTTACCATGGTTGTGCGCCCAGCCATCGAGGTAAATTCCCGCCAGGAACCACATGCTCCCCGGTACGAGGAACCATGCCATGGCTTGTGGTTGATACAAGCGCGCAATCCAGCCGGTACGGGGTTGATTGACCTGGAGTTTTTCTGCGATCATATGCGTTCCTCGTGTATCATTTGCACGGGTTGCTCAGCAAATGTCGCCATGCCAAAGCCGATGGCGACAGCCATGACGACGACACCGCCCCAAACACTGGGACCCCATGCCAAGCTACTCGTATATTTCAACAATAAAAAATACCCCAAGGCAAAACTGCCTGGCCACACCAATGCTGGAATCCGACTCGCTTGGCCCGTTTTGCGACTAACCCATTCAGCCCATAACCCGATGACGAGTAACAACGCCACAAAGCGCCATTGCCCTTGGCTGATGGCTTGACTGATACCGAGCATGCCTGATGCCAGCGTAAATGCCCCAAATGGCGCATCGTGGCGCCGCATCCACTGGAACACAATTAGCCATGTACTAATAAACAACAAAAAGCCACTCACTCCCAAGCCAATCACCGTGTCGCCACTATACAATTCGGCATAGACGGCGGTAAGTGGTGAGACAAACATGAGGAGCGTCAAGATGACTACTGCCGCGAGGCTTCCGGCAATTGCGCCCAACCACGTCAAATGCCCGTGGGCATTGCGTTGTCGGCTAGGGATGCTCACCAGTAGTGCCAATACCACCGCCAAGGCAATATGTGGCGGACTGAGTTGGGCTTGTAAATCTTGCTCAAATCCAAACACGCTATGCCATCCCAAATCAGCCACGCCAAATAATGCAACTAATGGCCCCATGCTTAACCCCAAGCGATGTGCGGCAAGTGGCGCAACCCGTCGGTAGGTGAGGTAGCCATACCATGCCACACTCCCAAACAAGCCGGTATACAAAATTGCGTGCCAGGGTGTAAAAAACGTATTGTCGGTGGCGCCATGCACATGCGCCCAGGCGTCGAGTGTCATTCCCGCAATAATGCAGAGCGCCAACCCGAACGAAATACCATGATAATGTTTCATAATTGTGATTCTTTGTAGGCGAACATGTAGGTATCATAGCATACCTACTCCGTGAATAAGATACCTCCATGCCGTATATCTCCACAGCTACAACATAACGGAATTACGTTTTTGCTGCGAAAATGTGTGGCGTACGTTGCAGAATGACAATCGGCTATGCTAAAATACAAATACTCCTACGCACAAATTGTACTTGCGACCAATCCCCGCGTATTGGTCTGTAACGCTATCCTGTCGCAGTGGTGAGTTTGAGGCAATGTTGCCAAATCCGTAACTTGAGATCAAAGAGGAACTCATGAACAAACTAACCATGTTCGAACAGTCGGCGGTCTGGGTGGTCCTTGTACTGTCGCTCCTTGGCATTGCGTATGCCTTTATCTTGCGGGCGCAGATTATTGCCCAAGACAAAGGTACTGACCGTATGCAAGAAGTGTGGGGCTTCATTAAATCTGGTGCCAATGCCTACCTCAGTCAACAATTCCGCACCATTGTAATTTTGATAACGGTGCTCACATTTGTGCTTGGTGCGAGTGTGTTGGTTATCCCCCCCACTGCTGAAGCAGTGTTGCGCTTTGGTGATGCCCAAACCGCCTTGTGGTGGGTGGCTATCGGACGCGCGATTGCCTTTTTGATGGGGTCACTCTTTTCGTATACCGTCGGGTATGTGGGTATGAATGTAGCCGTCGAAGGCAATGTCCGCGTGGCAGCCGCCTCGCGTATCGGCTACAATCCGGCCTTGCAAGTCGCCTATCGCTCTGGCACCGTTACGGGTATGCTGACCGTTGGTTTAGGCCTGTTGGGCGGGACGCTTATCTTTATGGTATTTGACATCAGTGCCCCCGATGCCTTGCTGGGCTTTGGCTTTGGTGGTTCGCTAATTGCGTTGTTTATGCGTGTTGGTGGCGGTATTTATACCAAAGCTGCCGATGTCGGTGCCGACCTCGTCGGCAAAGTCGAAGCGGGTATCCCCGAAGACGATCCTCGTAACGCTGCCGTTATCGCCGACTTGGTGGGCGACAACGTCGGTGACTGTGCCGGTATGGCTGCCGACGTCTTTGAAAGCTTCGAAGTCACCATCGTCTCGGCGTTGATCCTCGGATTAGTGCTTGGTGATGCCACCAGTGGCACCATGGGTGATGGCAAATACGACATGCACTATGTCATCTTTCCATTGATTTTGCGTGGTATTGGCGTAATAGCCTCGCTGATCGGTAATACGATTGTGCGTACCGATGAACAAAAGCGCGATGCCATGGGTGCCATGAACCGCGGCTTTTATTTGGCGGCTGCCGTCGCCGTCGCTGGATTTGCCGCCATTACGCAATACTACATGATCGATGCGACGACCGGCTTGGTTGATTGGAAGCCATTTCTCGCCACGGTGTCGGGTGTCGTACTGGCGATTGCACTTGACAAATTAACCGAATACTTTACCTCGACCCATTACGCCCCCGTCAAAGAAGTCAGTGCCGCCTCCCAAACTGGTGCCGCCACCAATATTTTGTCGGGGACGGCCTTGGGGATGGAATCCAGCACGTGGTCAGCCATCGTCATCGGTGTCGCGATTTTGGCATCGGTGTTGATTTATAGTGGTGAACCACTGGCCACCCAATTCACGGCGATTTTGTATGGGGTATCACTCACCGGTATTGGTATGTTGACCCTCACCGGCAACACCATTTCGATGGACTCGTTTGGTCCGATCTCTGACAATGCCAACGGGATTGGCGAAATGGCGGGCCTCGACAAAAACGCTCGTGCGGTCATGGATGATCTCGATGCCGTCGGTAATACCACCAAAGCCGTCACCAAGGGCATTGCCATTGGTTCGGCCGTGATTGCCGCCGTCGCTTTATTTGGTTCGTTTTTGACCGATGTCGGCAAAGTCCAAGCCCAACTTGGTCAAGCCATCATGCAAGGGGTCAATGTATCGTCACCGTTAGTCTTTATCGGCTTGCTGGTTGGTGGCGCAGTACCGTTCCTCTTTTCGTCATTGATGATTCGCGCCGTAGCACGGGCCGCCGCCGAAATTGTCAACGAAGTACGCCGTCAATTCAAAATTCCTGGCATCATGGAAGGCACTGTCGTGCCTGACTATGCCCGGGCGGTGAGTATTTCGACGGCAGCTGCCCAAAAAGAACTACTCGGTTTGGGGATTATGGCTGTTGTCATCCCGATGCTTGTCGGCTTTATGCTGGGTGTCGAAGCCTTGGGTGGCTTCTTGGCTGGCGTGATTGTGTCGGGCCAACTCTTGGCCGTCTATCAATCCAACGCTGGCGGTGCTTGGGATAACGCCAAAAAATACATCGAAGAAGGCAACTACGGCGGCAAACACTCCGAGCCACACAAGGCTGCAGTGGTAGGTGACACCGTCGGTGATCCCCTCAAGGATACCGCTGGTCCAGCCTTGAACCCCATGATCAAAGTCATGAATCTCGTGTCGTTGATTATCGCCCCGATTATCGTGGCATCACGCCCTGCTGGTAGTGCCATGAGTCCCACCGTGATGGTGATGATGGTTGTATGTGCGGCGGGTTTGATTTGGTCGATTTGGCGCTCCAAAAAACCAGCTCAAGCCATGTAACTAGATGAAAATACATAATCCCCGTTACGAGTTACCTCGTAACGGGGATTTCTTGTAAATGCCAACCCGAGCGAATCGCGCCTTCCGCTCGGGTTGTCTTCCCTGGTCTATGGACGAATAACGTGAGTGCTCAATGGTTAAACTGAGCGATTACCGGCTACCGCGGCGCTGATCTTGGAAGCAGTCGTCGCAGTATACGGGCTTGTTGTTGCGGGGTACAAATGGCACGGTGGCCTCTTTGCCGCAGCCGGCACAGGTGGTGGTGAATTGTTCACGTGAACCGCCGCTCATTGGGCGCTCGCGGTAACCACCGCCGTTGTCGCTGCCGCGACCGTTCATCTGTGACTTGCGTTGTTGACGGCAAGGTTGACAACGGGTCGGCTCGTTGGTGAAGCCCTTTTGGGCGTAGAACTCTTGTTCGCCTGCGGTGAACACAAATGGTGTTCCGCAATCGCGACAATTCAGTGTCTTGTCAGCGTAGCTCATCGCTAGCTCTCCTCTAATTCCTATGGGTGGATTTTTCCTGGGGGGAGTCTGGTATGCGCGGACCAGGGAATTGGCGTGATCTAAACACAATAATGAGGGCCTAGAATAAAAAACACTCACACATATGTATGGACCACCAATCTTGTTTGTAGTGTAGCATAGTTTTACAAGAACTGCAATAGTGTTTAGTAACAGACATTATCTATTGCTATTGCGAATCACGAATCAAGCCCAAAAAATATTTACACTATATATTTTTTGCGTATATGTATTTTTATAAATATGGACAAAAGCATTATTCTAACGCCGTAAAGGCACGATTATTCACTACGCCATACCATCATTTTTTTTACAAAACTTCATGAGTATTTATCGCACATATATTATTATATCGAAAAAAACAGGATTTTGGCTAATCAGATAAATACGATTATCTCAGTATAGTGTTGTATATAACCAGAAATGGCGCTCTGTCATATACAACATCCCATCGTCAACGCGTCCGATTCACGAAACTAATCTAACGGATTTTCGTGTTGCACAACCAATAATATCCCCGACTGCACCTGTACGCTTGCGGGCATGTGGGTGACGACATTACTTACTCCACGTGATCGCTCGAAATAAAGCGTGGCATGTGCGAGCGGGTAAGCCAGCCCCGTCGTCGTAATCCCATCGACGGTTGGTGTCAAGGGTAACAGCGATACCGTACGAGTAATAGGCCCATCGAGTACAATGTGGTCACGCACAATCGCCAAGGTTTGACCATCGGCAAAAATCCGCACGGTCCGCCCAATCAGCATCGGCAAACAAAGCATTGCGATGGTTGCGACCGTATGATCCCAGCGCCCACCCAGTACACAAAACAAATCAATATGGCTGGCGTTGCGCGCCACGGCGGCTAACAAGGCGAGTTCGAGGTCGGTTTCGTCTTTTTCACGGGCATACCGCTGGACTTCGACTCCTTGGGCGATGAGCCAATCGACATGACTCGTACTGAGTGAATCGAGATCACCGATGAGTAAGTGGGGCACAATTCCCGCCGCGGCGAGCGATTGGGCACCACCATCAGCAGCAATAATATAATCTGCAGTAGCGGCAATCTGCGGAAGCCGCACGTCAACATTGACAGGAGCATTGGCGACAATTACTATGCGCACGGTACCGTATACTTGTATAGTTGGCATAACGATTTGTTGATTACCGCTCTATTATAGCTGGTTCTGTGATTCCGTGGGAAGCTATCAACCGACAAGGAATATTGTCATGACACTACAGAGTGGCGTATGGGAAGAACGTTGGCATCCCCTGCGTGAAGAATGGATTATCGTCGCCGCCCACCGCCAAAACCGCCCCTGGATTGGCCAAACGGTTACTACTCCACCCCCTCGTGACCCCGTCTATGACCCGACCTGCTACCTTTGTCCTGGTAATTTGCGGGTCAGTGGCAACCAGAACCCTAGCTATGGTGGGGTCTATGTCTTTGACAACGATCACCCCTGCGTCGGCCCACTCGCCCCACCGCCTGTGACGCCGCCATGGCCCTACCGCACCCGCCGGGCCGACGGCATTGCCCGGGTGATCTGTTTTAGTCCGGCCCACAATCAAACATTGGCCGAAATGGCGCCGTCAGCCATTGCCGATGTGGTGCAGGTCTGGCAACAACAGACCTTTGACCTTGGCCAACGCCCCGAAGTCAATCATGTGCTCTGTTTTGAAAACAAAGGGGCCGTGGTAGGGGTATCCAATCCCCATCCCCACGGTCAAGTCTATGCTACCAATTTTGTGTTCAAAACGATGGAAACAGAGCTCTTTGCATCCCAACGCTTTTGGCATGACCACAACCGCATCTTGATGCACGAAATCATCGCCGCCGAGCAACAAGACGGGCGCCGGATTTTGTACGAAGACGACCATACCATCGCTTTTGTCCCCTACTTTGCCCGCTACGCCTATGAAGTATATGTGGTTCCCAAACGCACCGTGTCGCATCTCTATGGCCTCAACGCTGCTGAATCACAATCGCTGGCCCAGGCAATCAGCGCCGTGACGATCCGCTTTGATAATTTGTGGCAGATGTCGTTCCCCTATGTAATGTCATTACACCAAGCACCGACGGATGGTAGCCAGCTGCCCTTTTTTCATGCCTTTCTGGCTTTTCACCCCCCGTTGCGCCGCCCCGATTTACTCAAATACCTGGCAGGTCCCGAAATCGGCGGCGGGAATTTTTTGAGTGATACCGCCCCCGAAGCCACCGCAGCCGCCTTGCAAGCCGTGACTGCCGTTCATTACCGTGCCAGCGAGGTGCAATAATGCGCAACCAGGAATTTTTGCTCCAAGAACTCCAACGCATCCACGGTGCCATCCGCGATGCCGTGGTGCTGGCCTGCGAAGCCACCGCCCTCGAACAAATGGCCACCGTGACGGCATTTGAAGGTGGCGATACCATCTATGCCATCGACCGCGTCTCTGAAGCGGTGTTGCTGACCCAGTTCGCCGATTTGGCCCAGCACTACAACTTCCGCTTGGTCGCCGAGGGCCTTGGTCACGACGGTATTCACGACTTCCCGGCGGGTGTAGCCGAATCCGCCCTCGAACTGGTCATCATCGTCGACCCCATCGACGGTACTCGGGGCCTGATGTACCAAAAACGCTCAGCGTGGATCTTGACCGGCGTCGCGCCCTACCGTGGTGCCCACACCAATCTGCGCGACATCACGCTGGCGCTGATGACCGAAATTCCCCTCGTCAAACAACATTTGTGCGATACATTATGGGCTATTGCTGGCCACGGCGCCCACGCTACCCGTTATAACCGCATTACCACGACCACCCAGGCGTTACCCATTCGGCCTTCTCAAGCCACCACGATTTTGAATGGGTTTGGCAATATTGCCCGTTTTTTTCCCGGAGAACGAGCGCGGTTGGCCGCCGTCGACGATCTGCTTACGACCGAGTTGTTGGGCGAAGCGCCCCAAGGGCGCGCCCTTTCGTTTGAAGACCAATACATTTCGACGGGTGGGCAACTCTACGAGATTTTGATGGGTCACGACCGTTGGTTGGCCGATGTGCGCCCGTTGTTGTTGCCCCCTGCCCAACGCCACGGCGAGACGCCCATGTTGTGTTGCCACCCGTATGATATGTGTACCGAATTAATTGCCCGTGAAGCAGGGGCGATTGTCTGCAAAGCCAATGGCCAGCCCCTCGATGCCCCCCTCGATGTCCAGAGCGGCGTATCGTGGGTGGCAGTGGCCAATAGCGCCCTGGCAGCCCGGTTGTTGCCGGCGCTTCAACACGCCTTGCAAGCCTATGACATGCAATTGGAGGATGACGATGTGGCACTATGACCCACAACCAGCGCAATTGACGCCTGATCACCGCATTGATGAACTCCTTACCCAATACGCCGACCCCCTCCAACCGGCGTGGCTGGCCCGCGCCCCAGGCCGCCTCGACGTGATGGGCGGTATCGCCGATTATTCGGGGTCGCTGGTGCTCCAGCTGCCCCTCGATGTCAGCGCCGTGGCCTTGGTGCAACCCCGTACCGACGGGCAAGTGGTGGTGGTAAGTCGTGCCACCGAACTGCAAAACCACTTTCGGGCCCAATTTAGCGCCAGTGCGTTGACTGGTGAATACCCCTCCGTCCGCAATTATTTGCGGCGGCAACCCCAGATGGCGTGGGCTGCCTATATGGCGGGGGTGTTGCCTGTACTTGCACGCGAAGCCAATCTGCACTTCCCCCAAGGGGTGACGATTGTGGTTGATTCGAGTGTGCCCCTCGGCAAAGGGGTCAGCTCGTCGGCCGCCGTCGAAGTGGCCACCATGCGCGCCTTGCTAGCCATGGCCAACCACCCCTGCGATGGGCGGACCTTGGCCATCTGGAGCCAAATGGTCGAAAACCACATCGTCGGTGCGCCGTGTGGCATCATGGATCAAATGACCTCGGCCTGTGGCCGCGCCAATCAACTGCTGGCGTTGCGCTGCCAACCGGCCGAGCTGCTCGACCCGGTGGTCATCCCTGCCGACCTGATGGTCTGGGGGATTGATTCGGGGGTGCGCCATGCCGTATCGGGCGCCGATTACGGTTCGGTCCGGGTAGGCGCCTTTATGGGCTACCGCATCATCGCCGATATTGCCCAGACTCCGGTGACCATCACTGACGGTCGTGCTACCATTGCCGATACTCGTTGGGGTGGTTATTTGGCCAATCTGACCCCGTCCGAATTTAGCCAATCGTATGCCGATGCGCTCCCCCTGCAGATGTCTGGTGCGGACTTTATTACCCGTTACGGCGCCACCAGCGATACGATTACCACTATCGAGCCCCAGCGTACCTATGCGGTGCGCCAACCTACTTACCACCCTATCGCCGAGCATCATCGCGTACGCACCTTTGGGCAATTGCTGGCCGCAGACACCCAAAACGACCAGGTGGCCGAGTTACTCGGTGAACTGATGTATCAATCGCACGCCAGTTATAGTGCCTGTGGCCTTGGGTCGGCGGCCACTGATGCGATTGTGGCCGCGGTGCGCGCTTTGGGCCCTCGCCATGGCCTGTTTGGCGCCAAAATTACTGGTGGTGGTAGTGGCGGCACCGTGGCGGTACTCGGGCGCCCAGCCGCCGTGGCTCACGTCCAACAGATCGCCCAAACCCATGGCAGTGGTTTGGTGTTTGCCGGTTCGAGTGACGGCGCAGCTTTTTCGCCGGTGTGGTGTTTTAACTATACATAATAGTTGATTTGTGTTGTATATGGTTTTTCTTTTGTGAAAAAAGCGTAGCCCGCACCGTGAATTGACCACATAAAGATGGTTCGGTGCGCTATTGGTACAATAGATATGTTCGTTATCAAAGAGAGTGAGTGTGTGATGCGTGGATTGCCATGGCGCAATATCTTGTGGGGATTGTTTGCGATTATTGTCATCGTTGGGATTATTTATCGTGAGCCGATTGTATTTA
>CANFUF010000123.1 GCA_947450095.1 Roseiflexaceae bacterium | reverse complement strand
CGTCGAGTTGACCGCGTTCCGCTATGCTAAAATGATGGTACCCCATTGATGACTCCTGTGTAAGTGTTGTCTGGTAACTTCATTTTACACGTGTTGTCAGTGGGAATTCATTTCCGTTTTAACTGTCGCACTTCATATTACAATCCGCCAAATAAATACAAAGACGGTAAATATGTATTTTTGTAAAAAATAGAAAAACACACTAGAGAATAAGACAAAAAATATTGTGCAAAAAAATAATAGATTAACTTTTCGCATTGTGTTATTTAGGGTGGATGGCACGAGATAGCCCATCGGTACACTAACCGCATGGCCTATCTCGTGTTGGTTTGTTGCGTATACGAGGAACAAGATGGTGGGTTATTTGTGGAGTACGCGTTGGGCTGCCTTGATAAACATATCGTTGGCGGGATTCATATCATCCCAGGCATCGGTAATAGGGATGTCAGGAATGATTCCGACGTTTTCAATATATGCGCCATTTGGTTGGCGATAGAGGAGTTCGGCGAGCCACAACACTGAGCCGTCATCAAAGTCATAGGGGTAGAGGTTTTCGCTATTACCAGCGGTTGTTTCGCCGACAACGGTGATAGTGCGCAAGTGTCGGAGTCCGGCTGTAAACATTTCGGAGGCGCTGGCGGTATCGTGACTCGTCAATACGGCGATGGGGAGGTGATCAAATGGAGGCAAGGTGCGGTTCGTGGGGACAGTGAGGGGGTAGGTGTTGTTGCGGTCGACTTGGTCGCCAATTGTGCCACCATTATGCAAGAGTGCGATCACATCGAGCATTGCTTCGATGCTCCCACCGCCGTTTTCGCGGATGTCGATGATAAGACCGGTGGGTTGGGTTTGTGTATGTGCATCAAGGATGGCACGTTTGACGATTTCGGCTAAGCCATCACGATCAAAAGAATCAATCGTGAGTAATACTGTCCCATCGCCAAGCATGCTTGCCACTGCTTCGGGGAAGGCATCGCCAGCGATGGCATTGCGTTGCAGTGTGAGTTGTTGCGGCGCATTATTGCCACGCTGTACCGTAATCGTCAAATCACTACCGATTGCTCCGCGGATTAATTTGCTATAGCCATCTTCACCAAGGGCGTATGTCGTGGTAACTGATGTTGTGCCGATGGTGGTAATCACGTCATATGGGCGCAGACCGGCTTTTTCTGCGGGACCATCATGCGCAACTCGGGTAATCATGAGTCCTGTATCGAGTTCGCGAATCATGATTCCAATGCCCGCATACCCAGCTTCGCCACTATAGACGGCATCACTCAACGCGGCGTCCTGCGGATCATCAAAGCGACTGTGATCGTCGTTGAGTAAATCAATTATTTCTTTGAGCGTTGTATAAAAATGGGCAGTATCTGGGGCATTGACAACACGATCGTGGTATTTGGTGCGGATTGATGCCCAATCAACGCCACGGAAGTCACGATAGACATAATGCTCATTTACGGTATTCCACAACGTATCAAACATTTTTTCCCGTTGGCTGGTTGACAGTGGTTCCAACGTTGGTGTTTGGACGATGGCAATTTTGGTGGCGAGTGGTGTGGTGGTGGCACTCAGTGGCGTTGGGGGTGGTAGCACCGCAGTCGGTTGTTGCTGTGGTGAAAATCCACAGGCAACCATCACCCACACCCAAACCAACCACAGTGCGTGATATGCATGTCGGCGTTGTTGCGTATGAGTCATGGTTGCCCCCATTCAATGGGTAGTGCGAAAGCGATTGGATAAAGTAATGAAAAATATCCCGACCGTAGATCCTATGTGTTGGTAGTTGGTGTCGCGTGTTTAGGGGTAATTGTGGCTAAGCGACGGGCAAATAGGAATAAACAAATCCCGACAACGATGGTTGCATACAGTGCTTGTTGGAGTGATGTTTTTTCGGCAACGATGCCAATCAACGGCGGTCCCACAATAAACGATACATAGCACATCGACATCAAGGCCCCCGATAAGGCACTGTTTTGGCCGGGGACGAGTTGGGCACCAGCAGTCAAGGTGGTGGGGATTGGCCCTGCTACGCCGAACCCGAGTATGCCTAAGGCAATGACTGCTAACCACAAATTACTGGTAAAGGCGATGGCAACACCGGCGACGGTGATAGCAATCGCCGAAAAAACGACGGATTGGACGACGCCAAAACGCGTCACTACGGCGTTGTTGGTCATCCGCCCGATAAACATTACGGTATTAAAAATCGCAAAGCCGGCCCCACCGATGAACGCCGTGGCGCCTAAATCACGCAAGTGCAAGACGGACCAATTGATGGCCAACCCTTCACCAAAAGCGGCAAAGAATCCAATCATGCTTAATGTCAATACAATCGGGTTGTGAATGAGCAAACGAATGGCGGCTCCCGCTCCTGCGGCACCTTCTTCGATATGACTGGGTGGGTAGGGTACGAATTGATTAATCAACACAATGATGGCACCAATAACCACGATAATGTGCAAAATGGTTTGGTAGGTGAACCCCATCCCTAGTAGTTGTCCTGTAATTAATGAACTAAATACGGCGCCGATACAAAACGCCGCATGCACTTTGTTCATCACGGTGGTGTTGCGTTCGCGCTCCCAGTCCATAGTGACGCTATTGACTGATAATTCGACTGCACCATAGCCGATGCCATATAACGCACTCACAAAGCCAAAATGCATCGGTGTACGGGCAAATGAGAGGCTAAGTGACGCCCCAGCCAACATTACCAGACCAAACGTCATGCTATGGTGTTTGCCGACACGCTCGACGAATTGCCCTGCAAACAATAAGATAAACACAGAAATAAACGGAGAAATGAGGGTGAGTGAGCCAAACATGGCTTCACCCATGTGCAATGCGGGCAAAATTTCGGCCCAGAGTACGCCATTCGCGCCGATAGAAACCCCGAAGAAGACAAAAATTGCATATATTAATGCGTAGACGGTGCGATGATTCCATGGTTTGACCTGCTGCACATGGCCCCCTTTGGCATAGTTGCGATTGATGTATTTAGTATACCAATGAAATGTCTGTGACGTCGTCGTTGCGTGTAGGAGTGTTTTCGTGGTATATTGGGGCAGATATTTCGCTGGATGGGCGTAGATGATGGTGTGTTCCCAAACGGTACCCATGATGATGCAGATGCCTTGTCCCGCGTGTTGTTTGTAGTGGCGTTGCCACCCAAGCGCACCGCGGGTACACGTGTACCTGCGGTTTTTTTATTTGTGTAGTCAGTTGTGGAGGAATATATGTCTGAACATATTCTCGTTTCAGTCGCGTGGCCATATGCCAACGGTCCATTTCACGTCGGGCATATGGCTGGCGCCTACCTGCCGGCAGATATTTTTGCGCGCTATCAACGCTTGCGTGGCCGCCAGGTATTGATGGTGTCCGGGTCGGATTGCCATGGTACTCCCATCACCTTGGCTGCCGAAAAAGAAGGCGTGACGCCCCAGACCATCATCAATCGTTACCATCAGAGCTTCATCGACACGTTGCATGCTATGGGCATCACATTCGATTTGTTTACCCAGACCTATACCGCCAATCATTACGCGGCTACCACCGATATTTTTGAAAAACTCCAAGCCAAAGGCTATATCTACCGCGAGATTGCGATTGGTTCGTATAGTGAATCGTTGCAACGCTTTTTGCCCGACCGCTTTGTCGAAGGCACCTGCCCCAACTGTAATTACGCCAAGGCCCGTGGTGACCAATGCGACAAATGTGGCCAATTGCGTGACCCCAAAGAATTAGGTTCACCCCGCTCGACGCTCGATGGCGCGCCGGTGATTTTCCGCGATACCGAGCATTTTTTCCTTGATTTGGCAAAACTCGAACCGGCGCTACGTGAATGGCTCGATTCGACCGATCGTGACTACTGGCGCTCCAATACTATGCAATTCACCCAAAACTGGTTGCGCGAAGGGTTGCATGGTCGTGCCATTACCCGCGACCTCGAATGGGGCGTACCGGTGCCGGGTGATGTAGCCGGCTTTGCCGACAAACGCATTTATGTGTGGTTTGATGCGGTGATTGGCTACTATTCTGCCTCACTCGAATGGGCCAAACGCACCGGCCAGCCCGATGCGTGGCGCAAGTGGTGGGATCCGGCGAGTGCCCAACGCAGCTACTACTTCATCGGTAAAGACAACATCCCCTTCCATACCATCATCTGGCCAGCCATGTTGCTGGGGTATGGTGATCGGGCCTTGCCGTACGACGTGCCTGCCAACGAATTCCTCAATCTCGAAGGCCAAAAGATGAGCACCAGCCAAAACTGGGCCTTGTGGATGCCCGACATCATGTCGCGCTACGAGCCTGATTTGGTGCGCTATTACCTTACCGCTGCCGCTCCCGAAGGCCGCGACAGCAATTGGAGCTGGGCAGAATTTGTGCAACGCACCAACAGCGAATTGGTTGCCACCTGGGGCAATCTGGCCAACCGCGTACTGACCATCGCCCAACGCAACTTTGGTGGTGTACCGACCCCAAATGAACTGAATGCCGCCGATACGACGCTCCTGAATACCATCGAAACGGGTTTTGCGCGCGTCACTGAGCTCTACGAAGCCGTTAAGTTGCGCAGTGCTCTACAAGAAGCCATGGCGCTGGCACAGACGGCCAACCAATACCTGAGTGAACAAGAGCCGTGGAAGGTGGTCAAAGTCGACCGTGAGCGCGCCGCCACCGTCATCTTTGTGGCACTCAAAGTGGTTGACACGCTCAACCGACTCTTTTCGCCGATCATGCCCCACGCCAGCCAAAAACTGCACCAGATGCTGGGCTATGACGACGCAATTGCGCCCCAACCTCAAATCGAATACGAACTCGATCCCGATGGCGCCCAACGCCCGGTCTTGACTGGTCAATACGCCATTGCGGCGCGCTGGCAGATGAGCGAATTGGTGCCAGGGGTCAGCTTGCGCGACCCCGCACCGTTGTTCCGCAAGCTCGACGACAGTGTGGCGGCTGACGAATTAGCCCGCCTGCAAGCCAAATAAGCCTAGGTGAACGATGCGCCGTATCAACCGATGCGGCGCATTTTTTGACGATAACACAACGAAAGAGGCCGCTGATGCGATTTGGACATATCAACATTGTGGCGCGCGATTGGCGGGCCTTGGCGGCGTTTTATTGTGACCACCTGGGGTGTACGTTACTCGCCCCCGAACGTGATTTGTCTGGCCCGCTTATCGATGGCGCCTTGGGCGTCAGCGATGCCCGCATCAATGGTGTGCATGTGCGCTTGCCGGGGTATGGCGAGAATGGTCCTACCATCGAAATTTATCGCTATGAGCCGTTAATCGAAGCTGGTCCTGCTTCAGTGCGTCGTACCGGCTTTGGTCACATCGCCTTCCAAGTCGATGATATCGCCACGGTGCGAGCCGCGATTGTGGCAGCGGGTGGCACGATTACCGGCGATGTGGTGACGACCACGGCGGGCACGCGGCAGGTGTCGTGGTGCTATGTCACCGACCCCGAAGGAAATGGGATTGAATTGCAAACCTGGCATTAGACAGCGGTTAATGGTATGCGCGTGTGGCGGATGGCAATAATGTTATCCGTTGGTATAACCGAACACGCATAAAAACAGAGAATAAAGCGTATGTACACACGCTTTATCCCCTGTTTTGGTGTATCATATCCACATGTTATACCTTGTTGCAACGCCGATAGGCAATTTAGGCGATATCACCATGCGCGCCCTCGAGGTTTTGCGTACGGTCGATGTCATCGCCAGTGAAGACACCCGCAAGACCCACATCTTGCTCCAACACTACGACATTCGCAAACCGCTGATTGCCGTGCATGAACACAACGAGCGCCGCATGTGCGACCGAATTGTGGGGATGTTGCGTGACGGCAAATCGGTGGCCTTGGTCAGCGATGCTGGTACGCCGGCCATCTCTGATCCAGGGTTTTTGTTGGTACGGGCCGTGATTGCGGCCGAGCTCCCGCTCACCGCCATCCCTGGGCCGGCGGCCTTGATTCCTGCCTTGATTATGTCGGGGTTGGCCGTGCACGCTTTTACCTACCGTGGCTTCCCACCCCGCAAATCGTCTGCCCGCCGGCGCTGGCTGGCCCAAGACGTGGCCACGCCCCACACCCTGATTTTTTATGAGAGCCCCTACCGTATCAAGGCCTTGGTTGACGATGCCTTGGCTGTGTATGGTGATCGCCCGGCTGCCTTAGCGAATGACTTAACCAAATTCTACGAACTGATGGTGCGGGCGCCCTTGAGCGAAATCGCCACGCACCTTGGCCGCAAAGCCATCAAAGGCGAGTTCGTATTGTTAATTAGCGGTGCCGATGGGGCTCCCCCTGAATTTGTCGAAGGAATTGATCGGGATGACGATGATGCGCCCGATCCAGAGGAGGATTACGATGACGACCAGCCTGCGTGACAACTTGGTGACGATGACCTGTGAATTAGTCCGCATTCCCTCGACACTAGATCGCCCCGATTTGCTCCAAGCCGTAATTGATTATGCTGACGCCAAACTGCGTGACCTGCCACGCGGCAAGGTGTTTTATGAAACATCCAACAATAAACCATCCATCGTGTATTCGCTGCGGGGCAACAAACACGCCAAGCTGATCCTCAATGCCCACCTCGACATTGTGCCTGCCCGCGGCGAACAATTCGAGCCCGAGATTCGTGATGGTCGCATCTATGGTCGTGGCACCCAAGACATGAAGGGCGCCGGCGCCGTGTTGTTGCAACTGGCCCATGATTTGGCGCAACTGCCCGAGCCACCCGACGTCAACTTCCAGTTTGTCAGTGACGAAGAAATTGGCGGCATGCACGGCACCAATGTGCTACTCAACCGCGGCTATACCGGAGATTTCTTTATCACCGCTGAGCCAACCGACCTCAATATTTGTTATATGCATAAGGGCGCTGCCCCCATCGATATCGTCATCCACGGCGTGCCTGCGCATGGCTCCCGCCCGTGGAATGGGCGCAATCCTATCCATACCTTGCGCGATGGCTTGATTGCCCTCGAAAAACGCTACCCCACCCCCGATGAAGAAGCCTTTGTCACCACCGTGGTGCCGACGATTATTCATGGTGGTGAAGCCGGCAATCGCATCATGGAAGATGTCACCTTGCACCTCGACATCCGCCGTGTGCCCGAAGAAGACGCCGAAAGTATTTTGGCGGCGGTCAAGTCGTGCTTCCCCGAACATGCCACCGTGACCTTGCTTGGCTCGGGTGTGCCCCTCAACACCGACCCCAACCACCCTGCTGTCCAACAATTGGCCCAAGTGGTGCGTGATGTGGGGCTGCCAGCACATTTTTATCGTGAACACTTTGGCACCGATGCCCGCTTCTATAGCTCCAAAGGTACCCCAGCGGTATGCTGTGGTCCGATTGGTGCCGGCTTGCATTCAGACGAAGAATGGGTTGATATTGACGGATTGGTCAAAACCTACGAGGTGTTTGCCAAACTCGTAACCCATTATCAGTAGTTGATCTGGGAATACCTGCATGATTGATGACGTGCAGTGCATCGGATAGTTGGTACTCCGCGACCCGCATAAATCTGCGTACAGAGAGGTGTGCAATGGCAAATTGGTTGATTGGATGTGGGCAGATTACCTGGCCCCGTGACGTGTCCGAAGAGCAAGTATTGGCTGATATTGCCCAGGCTGGCTATGCCGGTGCCCCCGCCTTCCCCAAACCCGCCACTGCTGTGGCAGATCGGGCCGCCTTGTGGCAACGCTATGGGCTCCAAGCGGCTCCCGGCTATTTTGGGGCCGATTTTTGGGATGTGACCAAGTATGATGCCATCATGGCTCAGGCCCAGTCATCGGCCGAATTTGCCCGTGACATCGGTTGCAATGCCTGTTATGTGGCGGCCAACGTCGAAGGCCAAACCATCCGCAACGGTCGTTCACGGATGCAGGCTGCTGGTCACGTCACCGAAGCCGACGGTATGAGCGACGCCGAATGGCGTCAATTCGTGCGGGCGATTAGTGATGTGGGGGCGACTATGAAGCGCTATGGCGTCACCGCTGCCTTCCATAATCACGTCGGGAGCGTCATCGAAACTCGCGCCGAGCTTGATCGTTTGATGCAACAAACCGACCCCGCCGTGCTGGCCCTCGGCCCCGATACCGGGCATATGGCGTGGGCTGGTGGCGATGTGACCGATATGGTGAAAACATATGCCAGCCGCATCGTGACAATGCACCTCAAAGATGTCAATGCGGCGGCCGCAAACCAAGCTCGTGCCGAACAACTCGACTACCGTGGTGCCGAAAAAATCGGCGTCTGGACAGAACTTGGCCAAGGGATGGTCGACTTCCCCACGATTTTTGGGTTGCTCAATGCCGCCAACTTTGACGGCTGGCTGATTGTCGAAACCGACGTCACCCAATTGGCCACCCCCCTCGAAAGTGCCATCCAAAGTCGCAAGTATTTACAATCACTGGGCATGTAATTCAGTATTCAACAAGGAGGTTGATATGTTGCGTGTAGGAATTATCGGTTGTGGCCGCCCCTGGAAGAGCGAAGGCGCCACCGGGTTTGGGATGTCGCACCAGCACGCCTTTGGCTATCGGGCCACGGGCAAAGCCCAAATCGTCGCTTTGGCCGATTTGGTCCCCGAAAACGCCGAATCTTTCCGGCAAATCCATGGCGGCGATGCCATCTACACCAATTACCACGAAATGCTCGCCAAAGAGAATCTGGACATCGTCAGCATTTCGACCTGGCCACACATGCATGCTCAAATGGTTATCGACGTGGCTAACGCCAAAGTCCGTGCCATCCACTGTGAAAAACCAATGGCGCCCACTTGGGGCGAATGCAAAGCGATGCTAGCCGCCGCTGAGGCCAACGGTGTCCAACTCACCTTCAATCACCAACGACGCTTTGGCACGCCATTCCGAGCCGGCAAAGCCTTGCTCGACTCGGGGCGGATTGGCAAACTCGAGCGCATCGAAGCCTTTTGTGACAACATGTATGACTGGGGCACGCACTGGTACGACATGGCCTGCTACTTCAACGACGAAACCGACGCTGAATGGGTACTGGGTCAAATCGACTTGCGCGACCCGCAAACGGTATTTGGTGTGGCCATCGAGCGCCACGGTGTCAGCCTGACCCGCTTCAAAAACGGCGTCACATTGCTGATGAGCACAGGGCACCAAGCCGGCCCACGCTTTGGTTTGCGTATGATTGGCACCGACGGCATTATTGATGTGGGTGTCGACAACAACACCAACCTGCGCGTCAAAGGTAAAGGCGACGCTGATTGGGTCATCATTCCCGATACCGAAGGGTTGCACGGCGACGAAAACGTCAAACGGGGCGTCATCGATTTGGTCGATGCCTTGTTGACCGGGCGCCGCCCCGAATTGTCGGTCTACAATGCCATGCGCGCCACTGAGTTGATTTTTGCCACCTACGAGTCATCACGCTCACACCGCCGCATCGACTTGCCGCTCCAGAGCACTGATTCGGCCTTGTTGAGCATGCTCGGCAAATAACCCGAAACGCGGTTACCCCAACAACGCTCCCACCACCCCATCCCAGGTAATCTGGGCCACGGTGGTGGGTCCGTTTTGTCCGAGTTGTTGCGCCAAACTCGGCTCGCTCATGATGCGGTTCAGCGCAGCCGCAATGTCTGTGGCGGTCGGTTGCGCGATGAGCCCGTTGTGGTTGTGGCGCACAAATTCGAGTGTGCCACCGGCATCAGTGGTGGTGATGACCGGCCGAGCAGCGGCCATTGCTTGGATGGTGGTAAAGCCGTAGTCTTCGTCAAACGGGGCATAGTAAACTGCCCGCGCCTCGGCATACAACGCCAGTAACTCTTCATCATTGACATAACCACGAAAATCAACAAAATGAGCGATGCCAAGCTCTTGCGCCAATTGGGTCAGTTGCGCTTTGGCGGGGCCAGTGCTTGCCAAAACCACCTTGCAGGGGGATTTCATAGTGGCGACCGCCTGGAGCAATAAATCTATGCGTTTGGCGGCATCGAGGCGGGCATCTGAAAAAATATAGTCGCCGTAGGCCTTGGCATAAAAACGCCCGGTATAGTGGCTGGGGGGATAGAGTGGCGTAGCTTTGCATTGGTTAAAGCGCCACAAGCGTTGCGCTACGTTTTGCGATATTGCAAAACAGCGAGTGGCTTCACCAATGGCAGTACTGTCGGCCTGCATCAGTTGTTCACGCACGGCACGATCTGCGGGGGTATTGACAAAATCCGAAAAGGGCGTGCCGTACCAGTCATAGGCTTGGCGGTGCTGATGCACCAGCCACACCACTTTGCGCGGGTGGCGCACCATGTACGACGGGAATTTGGTGGCGATGACCAGGTCGACGGGGCGACCATCGACTTCGCTGAGGTCGATCAGGCGCCACGCCAACATGCTGTCGACGAGGTGGGTATGTGGTTGCCAGCGGTAGGGCAACGAGACGATATCGACGGTATGCCCGTGACGCCGCAAGGCATCACGTAGCCCTTCGACCAATAATTCGGCGCCACCGCGCACGAACGGCACTTGCGATGTACAAATAATAATCCGCATGCGTTAATCGTCTCTCAGTAGTGCACTGGCGGCGCGCTGGGCGACATCAGACCACTGACAATTGGCCAGCACATAGGCCCGCCCGGCCTGCCCCATGGT
>CANFUF010000122.1 GCA_947450095.1 Roseiflexaceae bacterium | reverse complement strand
GCTGCCGCGCCGGCGCCATTGTTGCTGGGCATCGACACATTCAATCAGATACCAGGCATCAGACTGCAAACCGCGGGGGTAGATGACCTTTGACGGCGTATCACCCATGGCGCGATAGACCATCACTACGCTCTGGTAGGCGGGTACAGACACCGACTGTATCGCATCCCAGCCCCAGCCTTGATTGTTGACATTGGCCCGGGGTGGCAACAAGTGGATGACTTTGCCGTCACGAATCAGGGTGCGGTAACGTTTGTATTCATTGATGGCGCGTACCGCATCGAGGCGTTGGTCAGCATTCCAATCAGTGATGCGTTGCATGAAAATCAGCGGCCCGCCAAAAATCGCACTGCGCAAGGTATAGGGCGTCGGGTCGTCTTCCATGTAGCGCACACTATAGCGTGGCGAAAAAGGATACGATGCGCCGTAGATGCCTTGGCGGGTAGCATAGGTGGCAATGTTGTCGACGGTGATGCTGGTGTGATAGAGTTGGGCCATTTTGTAGGTCATCATCATACCGCCATCTTCGCAGTTTTCGAGCACCACATGCGGGTATTTGGCGCGAATCGTACCAATCACCACGTCGAGCCCATACTGTGAATTGGCATAGTTACTATCGCCGGGCGCATGGCTATGGTCAGTGCGTGGGCAGTATTTGACCATGTCTTCGCCGTCTTGGATGATGTAATCGATGCCTTCGACTTCGATCAAGCGTGAAATCTGGGCAATAATCCAGTCACGGCAAGGCTGATGCCCAAAGCACAAAATCCCGGCACCGAAATAATCGTCGTAGGTGTGGATCAACCACTCAGGGTGTTCCTGGGCAATTGGAGCATCAGACGCACATTGCGCCATGGCGATGTGCACGCCAAAGCGCATGCCGTATTGCTTGGCACGGGCCGCCAATGGCGCCAGACCACGGGGGAACTTGATGGAATTGGGGTGCCAGTCACCGATGGTGCGCGCCCAACCCAAGTCCATTACCACCACTTCAATACCTAGTTCGTGACAGGTGTCGATGACGGCGAGTTGCTGTGCTTCGTTGATTTCTTGGCCATACTTCCACGAATTGTACTGCACCCACGGGTAGTGCTGGTCGGGCAGTGCGGGGTAGATGTGGGCTTCAGCAAAGCGTTGGGTCACAAACCCGGCCTCATCCCAGTCACCCGTATAGCCCCCGATAAACATCCCTGGCACCTCAAAAACCGCATTGGGCGCGAGGTGATGCGCTAGGGTATCAATACTATTACGCACCGTGGTGGTGGTGGGTGTCGCCCAAGCATGTACCCGGCTTTTGCCGTTAAATTCGATACCACATACCACCCCACTCCCGTGATTGGGGTGCTGGGGATTGGTGTCGTGGGGGGGTGGGCGCATGGCAAACCAGCCACAGCTGGTGGCACCGTCGTAATGCGAGGGGTACGAGCCCATGCGGATTTCGATGGGGGTACGGCCGGGCCAGATTTGACTTTGGTGTTGACTAAAAAAATCGCGCCGGTAGGCCCAACTAAATTGGTCGACATGAAACAGATAGAGCGGCGCTTGCGGGAATATCAGATGCACGATTGCACAATCGGTGACGGTACACTCTTGAGTCCCAAGATTTTGCAACACCCCCCACGTACGTAGCATGGCGTGCTGTGCATAGAGTTGGATGGTGAGTTGGAGCCGAAGCCCATCTGCATCTGCCACAATTGCAACGGTGGTCGTTCCATCAGGATGCGCGATCGAATCTGCAACATTCAGTGATTGCCAGGCGATTGCCTGGTGATTACACTGTATATCGCCTAATATGCCCTCACATGTAGAAAACGCGACGTTTGGTGATTGCATCACATAGCGAATCTGCTGCTGTTCATGTGTCAACGTCACCGTGACATACGCACTTTTGATGGTGGTAGGAGTATTTGTACGCAAAATCGACATATCACCTTCTATCCATACCGTTGCCATTTGATAAAAATCCCGTACCACACCAACAGTTGTTGGAATGGCACGGGATTACACCAACGAATTTAGCCTTTTGCCAACAGGGCATTGGCTTTTTCGTCAATTTGCTTGCCGGCATCAGCCGCCGAAATTTTGTTATTCCAGAATTGATCCAGAATCGGTCCAAAGACTTCGCCAAGGATTTGCTGGCCAGCCTTGTGATACATGTCGCCCAATTTGGCATCGGGCAAGGTATCGAGAACGGTCTTGAAGCCCGCAGGCAAGCCACCGAGGAAGGCCGCCGAATTACGAGCATCGGTACGAATCGGAATCCAGTCACGAGTTTCGGCCATGGTCTGTTGGTACTCAGTGGCACACCAAATCGCCCAAGCTGTGGCGGCAGCGGTCTGCTTGCCATCCTTGGCGACGACCCAGCCGCCAAAAAAATACGGCATAACGGTCTTGTCAGTCCACTTGGGCAACGGCGCCACATCCCACTTGAATTTGAGGTCGGCATAGCCGGACATCCCCCACGAGCCGCCCGGTGTCATCGCAACCTTGCCTGAGGCAAAGATACCGACGTCCTGGCCAACAATCGAACGGGTGGCCTGGTCTGGTGCCATTTTGTTGACATACATGGCATCTTGGATGAACTTGATGCCGCTGACCGACTTTTCTTCACTGACGGTGAATTTGGTTGGTTCGACGATTTTGTCAAAGAAGGCGCCACCTTGATCCCAGGCCAAGGTTTGGGCACCCCACCATACACCGAGGTCACCAATGTCAAAGCCCCATTGGGTGACGGTGTCACCTTCGGTGACTTTGAGTTTGGCGGCGGCAGCCAATACATCGTTCCAGGTCCATGAGGCATCGGGGTACTTCACGCCAGCCTTGTCAAACAAGTCTTTGTTGTAGTACATCTGCATCATCTGCAAGTTTTCGGGGATGGCAAACAGATTAGCACCGTCAAAACGCCACACATCAAACAATTTGGTGGGATAGAGCTCGGGGTTGCTCAAATCTGCGGCTACATTGACATCTTCTTGGAGGTTTTTGAGCAAGCCTTGTTTGTAGTGACCATAGGCTTGCACATCCCAGAAGTAGACGTCGATGGGGTCTTTGGACGCGTATGCCAAATCAACCTTGGGCCAATACTGATCCCATGGCAACAACTGCATGTCGACTTCGTACTTGCCTTTGAACTTGGCATTGAACAAATCAGCGCGCTTCTTGAAGTTTTCGTCAAGGACGGGTGAATTGCTCCACATCAATGCTTTGATTTTGGCAGCTTCACCGGTGGCGGCATCAGTTGCGGGTGCAGTGGTCGCCTCGGGCGCCATGGTGGCTTCGGGGGCGGCAGTGGCGGCAGGAGCTGCCGTTGCATCTGTCGACGCCGTAGGCTTGGTGGCACTACAGGCTGCCAAGACACCAGCAGCAAGGGCAGCGGTGCCGAGTGCCATGGTGCGCAAAAATCGACGGCGATTCAGCATTCCATTGGGAGTATCGTGTTCCTGGCTCATGGATTTCTTCTCCTTGTTGTAACCATTTGTTATGTACAGAGGGGGTTACCCTTTGATACCTGTTGTCACAATCCCACGCACAAAATAGCGCTGGGCAAACAAAAACAATACTAATGGCGGAATTACCGATATCGACACCGCCGCCATCAACAAATGCATCTTGGGACCAATCTTGGCCGAGCCTTGGAAGTAGGTCAATGCCACCGCAATTGTATGCATGGTGACATCAGACAGATAAATCAACGGCGTAAAAAAGTCGTTGTAAGTGCCCACAAAGGTAAACACCGCAATCGTCGCCAATACCGGACCACTCAGTGGCAACATAATATGCCACCAAATCTGATAGATCGTCGCCCCATCCATCATGGCCGATTCTTCGAGTTCACGCGGGATAGTAATATAAAATTGGCGCATTAGAAATACATAAAACGCATTCCCAAAAAACGCCGGCACAATCAACGGCAAAAACGTATTCACCCAGCCGATTTTGTTGAACATCAAGTAGGTCGGCACTAGCGTCACCGCCCCAGGCAACATCAACGTCGCCAACAACAACATAAAAATAAAATCACGCCCCGGTGCCCGCAGACGGGCAAACCCATAGGCCGCAAACGATGCCGAAAACAACGTCCCCAACATTACCGTACTCACAATCAAAAAGGTATTACTGGCATATAGCGAAAAATTCAAGCGCGTCCACGCCGTCACAAAATTGACCCATTGGGGATCGCTGGGAATCCAGATTGGTGGCATTAAATAGACTTCGCCCGCTTGCTTGAGCGACGTCGAAATCATCCAAAAAAACGGTACCATAATCACTGTAGCACCACCCAGCAACAATAACGCCGCACCAATTGCCATCAGCAATTGCTGGCTACTGCGCCGCCGAAACCAACGAACTGGTGTATGCATTATGACTTCCCCTGTCGTTCGGATTCATAAAATACCCAAATCGGCGATGAGCGAAACACCAACAAGGTCAATACCAACACAATCATAAACAACACCCATGCCAATGCCGCAGAATACCCAAAATTAAGATAAATAAAGGCGTGGCGGTATAAATAAACCGAAATAAACATAGTGGCGTTGTTGGGACCACCATTGGTAATCACATAGGCATCCGTAAAGACCTGCAACGCCCCGATAATCCCCAACACCAAATTAAAAAAAGTCACATGCGAAATCAAGGGCATCGTCACATGCCGAAACTGTTGCCAGCGCCCGGCACCATCGATTTCGGCCGCTTCCATTAATTCTTGGGGGATGCCTTGTAACCCCGCCAAAAAGATCAACATCGTCCCACCCACGCCCCAAATACTCGTGATAATCAAGGCTGTTAACGCCCACTTTTCATCGATGAGCCAGTTGGGACCTTTGATGCCGATATTGTGCAACAGCGTGTTGATGACGCCATATTGGCCATTAAAAATCCAGCGCCACAACATGGCCACCCCGACCCCCGAAATCACCGTGGGAAGATAATAAATAGCCCGAAAAACATACATACCGCGGATTTTTTGGTTGAGTAATATCGCCAAAAAAAGTGCCAGCACCAACCCCAGTGGCACACTGACCACTGAGTAGATGGCACTGACACGCAAAGACTGCCAAAACAAATCTTCGCCATACATCTTGATGTAGTTTTCAACCCCAATCCATTTGGGATCACTCAACAAGTTGTATTCCGTAAAACTTAATCCCAATGAAACAAGCACCGGCCCCAACGTAAATAACAATAGCCCAATAATTACCGGCGACATGAATACATACGCATGCATTGCTTCACGTCGTTCACGTTTGCCTAGGCGGCGTGATTCAATTGTGCGACTCTCTTGTACCATTCGATAACCTCACTGTTACCCGGTAGCCATATTTTTTCACATATGTGAAAACGTTTCAATAAATATTATAGGTTGAGTATACCATAGGATAGATACGTGTCAAGCAGAGCGAATAGCGCGGATTAGAATCATCACTGCACCAGGTTCGGGCAAATCATCGCAATACAAGCCATTGACGAGGTCAGCCCCTGCCATGGTTTGTACGCGATTATCACCGAGCCATGTCAACTGGTACTGGAGCTCAGGTTGGATGGCCGTCACCGGAATCACGCGGCGTGGTTTGGCACCGGGTAAGCGAAAGACAGCGAGGAGCGATTCGGCACTATCTGCGAGCACATATTGGAAGGCCGCATAGCGATCGAGCGTCCCGTCGCGGCGCGGTTGATTGGTCTGGAGGTGTAACACCCCATACTTCACGAAGCGCCGGATAGTGTTTTTATAATCAGCAATATGCTGGGTATAACGATCAGCCACCCACGGCAACAATGTAGGCAAGCCTTGAGAAAAACCAAAGCGGCGCAACATGCCAATCCGCGTGTAATAGTCGAGCTGGCTAACGGTCAGAGCTGTACTCTGAGGATCAAAGGTTTGTTGGGGGTGGTCGGCAAAGCCCCACTCACAAAATCCCCAGTGGAGTAAGGCATCAGGTGCCAGCATGGTGGCGGCGCCCCAAAAGAGTTGCAGGCTGTGTTCGGGCCAATCGGGGTCACTCAAAAAGGCCATGTGGGTTTGGCGTGCCAAACCGAGGTCGATGCGCAAGCCACCCGATGAACAGTTTTCGAGCACCACATCGGGGTGCGCATCACGAATCGCTTGAAGCAGACGATAATAGCCGTGATAATGGCACAACAAACCGTCACCGGCGCCATGGCCGTGGTCGGTACGGTCACAGCCCGCTCCTGGATCGAGATTGAAGTCGAGCTTAATCCAATCGGCGGCATAATCCGTAATCAAACGATCGAGGGTGTCGTAGGCCCATTGCCAACCGGCATCACTCCCCAAACAAACATAGCCGAGTGGCGCCGCATGGCGAGTCGCCACAATCGCCGGGTGTTGTTTGGCGGCTTCGGCATGGCGACCCAAGGCTTCGATTTCGCACCATAACCCAAAGGCCATACCCTGTTCGTGGGTATAATCGGCCAAAGCACGGATGCCCGACGGGAATCTCCGCGTGTTGACGTTGTGCCAATCGCCGCGGTAGTCGTACCAGTGCGTGCCGGGGTCCGAAGGACCAAACCAGCCGGCATCGAGGGCACAGACTTCCATCCCCATTTTGGCGGCGACATCGACATTGGCACGGAACACTTCTTCGTTGATGGCCCGATCTTCGTAGGTCCACCAATGATTCCATTCCACAGGCATGGCGTCAGCCAACGGCGCATGGGGGTACCAGTATTTGCGGCCAATCATCGCATATTGTTGCGCCAAATCATTGAGGCTAGGATTGTCGTTGAGCACCCACGCAACCTTGGGGGCAGTTACTGATTGGTTGGTATCGAGCACACTAAAGTAGGCCCATTCATTGAGACCGGCACTCAACTCAAAGCCGCCGTCAGCTTGTTCATCGAGGCGAATCGCCCAATTACCCGACCACGCCACAGACACCGACATCGCCGAACGTCCATCGCGCCACAACGTGCACCACGGGTGCATCCCTTGTGACGAGCGCCCAGCTCGGGTTTCGAGACGCACATCACCATTGAGGCGGCCACGCACTGGCTCGAATTCACTGCCCCAACCGCCGGTATAATGCAACATATCGTAGGATGCCGAGGGAATGTGGAGCACCAACGAATCGAGTCGAGTGATGGTTTGGGACACGGTACCGTGGTTTTTGACCACAATCCAACTTTCGCAGAGTGTCGCACCACTATACGTCATCACAAAAAAATCAATGGTTAATTGCAACGGCGCATAGCCAAAGGTGAGTTGGGTCTGGGTCTGCCCACTCGCTGGCGTGGTGTGATTGACTGATTGCAACACTAAATCGGGGTGCATGGCATTGATGCGTTCGCCATCGACTTCGATGGCAAATAAGCCAGAATCTGCCATCCCCCAACCTACTTCACCCACTTCTAATTTTTGCAAAAACCGCGCCGGAGCAGATTGATAAACAAATTGCAACTGATCGGCGGCGAATACTATCTGTGCTGGGATCGTCATTGATGGCCCTTTCGCATTTGTGAAACAGGTTTACCCTATGGTAAAAGTGATGGTAGAATCTGTCAATATCGTTGCAACTATTTTTTACTGCACCACCAGCACGCACAAAGGAGATCAAGATGCGCATCGACGCCGTTGATTTTTATTATTTAGCCATGCCCGAAGTGCTCGACATCGGTGATGGGAGCCAAGACGCCTTGCTGGTACGCGTCCAAGCCGGCGAATATGTGGGCTGGGGCGAATGCGAAGCCGCCCCGCTGGTATCAATTGCCAGCCTAGTCTGCCCGATGTCGCATAGCGCCTGCAAACCGGTACGCGATTCGGTACTCGGCCAGACCCTCGATGATATCAGCGATATTTATCGCATCGGCGCCTTGGTACGTGCCAATAGCCTCGATTTGCTCCAAGCCGAACATACCTTATCGGGGATTGACATTGCTTTGTGGGATTTGTTGGGGAAAAAACTCCAGGCCCCGGTGTTTCAGCTACTCGGGTATGCCAACGCTTACCCCAAACTCCCCTATGCCTCACAATTGTTTGGTGATACCCCCGCCCAGACCTTGGCGCTAGCCCAACAAGTCCGCGCTGCCGGCTTCAAAGCGGCCAAATTTGGCTGGGGGCCATATGGGCTTGGCAGCGTCAGCGATGATGCCGCCCACGTTTATGCCGCCCGTGAAGGGCTAGGCGCCGACGGAATTTTGCTCATCGATGCTGGTACCGTCTGGATCGATGATGTCGCCAAGGCCCAGGCCCGCCTAGCCGCCCTGCAAGCGTGTCGGGTCACCTGGCTCGAAGAGCCATTTGTGTCGGGCGCCCTCAAATCATATGCGGCCCTTAGTCAATCAGCGGCACCCGTCAAGCTTGCGGGTGGTGAAGGCTGTCATACGTTTTATATGGCGCAACACATGATTGATTACGCAGGGCTGGGCTACGTACAAATCGATACAGGCCGGATTGGTGGCATCAGCATTGCCCATCAGGTTGCCCAATACGCCCAACGCAATAATGTGACGTATGTCAACCACACCTTTACCTCAAATCTGGCCTTGAGTGCCTCGTTACAGCCGTATGCCGGCATAGAAAATGATATAATTTGCGAGTACCCTGTGGCCCTCAAACAACTCGCCTGGGACATGACCCACGAGCATTTGTTACCCGACAGTGCCGGGCTCATCCACATCCCCACCGGCGTCGGCCTCGGCATCACCCCCAATCTAGAGGGTATCACCCCCTACGTGGTCGATTGCGACATCCAAGTCGCCGGCAAATCGGTGTATCGCACCCCCGCATTACGTGCATAGCAAAGGAGCAGCGCACATGAACGAGTTAACCCAACAAGTTGCCGCTATCGTCGCCGATTACCAAGCCCAAGGTGCCGAATACGGCATCCAAGTCAGCGTCTACCACCGTGGCCAACAAATTGTCGATTATAGCGGAGGCACCCGCAATCACGCCGGCGACCCACTCGGTGCCGACAATTTACTCTATTGCTGGTCGATGACCAAAGGGTTGATGGCGCTTGCCATACATATCGCTGCCGAAAAAGGGACGTTGGACTACGACGATTTGGTCTGTCGCTATTGGCCAGAATTTGCCCAAAACGGCAAAAAATATATTTCGATTCGCCAATTCCTCGCCCACACCTCGGGCATGGCCGACATGCCCCGCGTCACCACCGCCGAAACGTGCGATTGGGACGGAATGTGTGCCCGCTTCGCCGCCATGGAACCAAAAACCCATCCCGGCGAGTCACCCGCCTACCATGCCATTAGTTATGGCTGGTTGCTGGGCGAAGTGCTTCGGCGCGCCGACGGACGGAGCGTGACCCAATTCATCCAAGACGAAATCTGTGCTCCATTGGGGATTCGTGACCTGCACATTGGGCTCCCCACAGCACGCTACGGCGATACCGCCGAGTTGCGCTATGACGGCTTACCCCACCCACTCAACCACGACCATTGTGGCACCATCGACATGGTCAATGACCCAGCCGCCTTTGCCAATCTCCGCAGTGTGCAATCGGCCTGCATGCCCAGTATCAACATGATGACCAGTGCCCGCGCGTTGTCACGAGTCTATGCCTCACTCGTTGGCGATGGGGTCGATGGGGTGCGTTTGCTCACCACGCGCCGGGTTGACATGCTCCGCAGTGTGCAACGTTTAGCCCTCGACGGCACGACGGGGTTCCGGATGGCATTGGGCTTGGGGTATCAGCTCCCCGATTACCAAGAAGATTCATCGATGTCACGCCGGCGCGGAGTCTTTGGGCATGGCGGCTGGGGTGGTTCGAGTGCCTTTGCCGACCCTGATTATGACTTGGCATTTGCCCTCACCAAAACCAACATGTTTCACGCTGCCACCCCCGCCGGAATTGCCTTGGTGGTTGGCCAAGCAGTCCGCGCCCATTTGGGCATCCCCGAAGCCTAAACAACCAATGGCACCATCACGTTAATCGAAAAGATTAACGTGATGGGCACTATTTATTGAGATTTCCTAGGCAAAAACGATGACTTTTTGACATTTGACATATTCCAATGCACACAGAATTAGCTACAATAGTACGGCATCATCTGCAGATTCCTGCCTAATATTTGTTTTCAATAAAAAGGATGTACCATGACCCTCAGTCAAGCCCTGACCCAGCACATCGAGCGTGCCATCGCCAGTGGCCGCGAAGAAGGCATCCAGCTGTGTGTCTACCACCACGGCCAAATGATTGTCGACATCACCCGCGGCACCCGCGACGATGCCGGCACGCCCCTCAGCCCCAACGATTTGGTGCTGGTCTGGTCGACCAGCAAAGGCATCACCGCCACTGCCATGCACATCCTAGCAGAGCGCAAACTCATCGAATATGACGATGCGATTGCACGCTACTGGCCCGAATTTGGCCAACACGGCAAAGATGCTATTTCGATTCGCCACTTGATGAGCCACACCGCCGGGATTCCTCACTTGCCCGCCGGTACCTCACTCGAGGTCCACGCCGATTATGATGCCGTGTGTGCCGTACTCGCCGGCATGACGCCCGTCAGCCGCGCCGGACAAATCCCGGCCTACCACGGCTTGACCTATGGCTGGCCCCTCGCCAAGGTGCTCGAAGCGGTCGACGGCCGGCGCTTTGGGCAATTCATCCAAGACGAAATCTGTAAACCCCTCGGCATCACCGATTTGGTGTTTGGCTTGCCAGCCAATCGCCGGGCTGATGCCGCCCGTTTGAGTCACGACCTCGGCCCCAACGG